>JANMIV010000015.1:0-16296 GCA_031375995.1 Bacteroidota bacterium | reverse complement strand
ATCTCCATCAATTTTTCATCAGCCAATGGTTTGTGCTTATCCTCGGCTTCTATGGCATCTTTCAAAATCTTTTTTACTTCATGGCTGCTTACTTCTTCTCCCTCATCATTGGTTATGCCTTCGCTAAAAAAGAATTTGAGCGGAATAATGCCCCAACTGGTTTGTATATATTTACTATTGGCTACGCGGCTAATGGTAGAAATATCGTAGCCTGTTAAGTCGGCCACATTCTTTAAAATCATGGGACGTAGTTTTGTTTCATCGCCATCTTGAAAGTATTTTATTTGGTACTGTAAAATAGCATTCATGGTATTCATCAAAGTGTTCTGGCGTTGTTTTATGCTATCAATAAACCATTTGGCACCATCAAGTTTTTGTTTAATAAACATCACCGTATCTTTCTGTCCTTTACTTGGAGCACTATTTGCGTCATAGGCTTTTAGTGCTTCCATATAGGTTTTGCTTATTCTTAAATCTGGGGTGTTTCTTCCATTTAAACTTATACTTAATATTCCTCCTTCATCTATTAGTGTAAAGTCTGGCGTTATGTATTGCGCTCCAGCTCCGCCATAGCTATCGCCTGGTTTCGGATTTAGCTTGGTAATAATACCTATAACAGATTTTATTTTTTCTTCGTTTAAATGGAGGTCTTTAGCAATTTTTTCGTAATGCTTTTTGGTAAATTCTTCAAAGTGTTTTTCTAAAACTTCAATGGCAAGTTCAATAGCTCGGTTATAGTAATCTTTGCGTTTAAGCTGAATAATGAGGCATTCCTGTAAACTAGTAGCACCAATGCCTGGCGGGTCTAGTTTCTGTATTTTTACCAGAACATGCTTCATTTCTTCTGCAGTGGCATCAATGTTTTGCGCAAAGGCAAGGTCATTTTGTATGGCACTTAATGATCTACGCAAGTAGCCATCATCATCAATAGTTCCTATTATTTGATTGCCAATTATTTCTTCTTTTTCATTAGCAGCTACTGCACTAAATTGCTCTAGTAAGGCATCGTGGAATGACGAAGTTTCAACTATTGGTGTTTCTTTACGCTCCTCGTCTCCTTCATCGCTTAAATGAAAACCATCGGCTTCGTACTCATCATTTACATATTCTTTAACGTCAAAACTTTCATCGGCCAAGTAATCCTCCACGCTTGAGTCTTTTTCATACTCCTCTTTTTCCTGTGTTTCTTGTTTGGGGTCTTCACTTGGCAAAGCATCCGTATCAGAACTACTTAGCAAAGCAGGATTTTCAATCATTTCCTGGTCAATTTTTTGCAAAAAATCAACCGTATTAAGTTGCAATAACTTAATAAATTGAATTTGCAAAGGGGATAGCTTTTGCTGAAACTTTTGTTGTAGGCCTTGTTTTAACATTTATTTTTCGAAAATAGGAAAACATCCTTCATCTACTACTTTTTTTTAATTGAATGTGTCAAATAAACTTAAGTTATTCTTGTTTTTCACTGCTTTAATTTTAAGGTATAATTCATTTGGGTCAAAAGGTTTGGTAATAAAATCATTCATTCCTGTCGCTAATACCTCCTCTTTTACCTCGTTTAGGGCATTGGCCGTTAGTGCAAATATGGGTGTTTTTTATTGAATTTTCTGATGGCGGAAGCCGCTTCAAAGCCATCCATTTGCGGCATTTGTAAATCCATTAGAATTAAATCGTAATTGTAGGCCTTGGCTTTTTCAAGTGCTTCTTGGCCATTTTCAGCAATATCATATTTTATACCCCAGTTTTTGATGAATTTAGTTGCCACAAACACATTTATTTTATTGTCTTCGGCAATTAGAATACGCATATTGTCTAAGGGTTCAAATTTATTGGCAGTATTCGTCTCTATTTCACTTGTTGGCTTGCTGTTTTTGTCAAAAGCAATGGTAAAATAAAATTTAGAACCTTTGTTTACTTCACTTTCAACGTAAATGGTGCTATGGTGTAAAGCAATTAGTTTTTTAATAATGGCTAATCCCAATCCAGTTCCACCAAATTTACGTGTAATATCATTGCTTGCTTGGGTAAATTGATCAAAAATATTGGATAAATTCTCTTGTGCTATTCCTATTCCAGTATCGGCCACCTCAAAATAAACAGTTGATTGTGTTGCGGTACTTTCTACCAATTTTACTTTTATACTTACGGAACCTTCATGTGTAAATTTGATGGCATTACTCACCAAATTAAATAGTATTTGGGAAATGCGGGTAGGATCGCCCAGCAAATTTGGTGGAATTTGTTCATCAATGGTAGTAATAATTTCTATTGTTTTTTCAGTAGCATTGATTAGTGCCAGATGATTTATTTCTTTGATTAAACGATGAATGTCAAGGTCAATTTTTTCTAACTCTACTTTCCCCGCTTCAATTTTACTAAAATCAAGAATATCATTGAGCAAATGCATGAGGTTTTGAGCAGAGGAGTTTAGTACTTCAAGCGATTCCGTTTGTGCGGGTAAATGCTGCTCCTGCATTAGAATATTTGATATACCAACCACCGCATTCATGGGTGTTCTAATCTCATGACTCATAGTGGATAAGAAGGTGCTTTTTACCTTGGCCGCTTCCTCTGCCGCTTCTTTTGCTTTAATGAGTTGGTGCTCTATCTTTTTTATTTCACTTACATCGCGTATGGCACCATCAAAAAACTCTTCTCCGTTTTCATCCACCAATCTTTTAGAACTTAATAAACCCCAAAAAGTGCTACCATCTTGGCGTTTAAATAGTATTTCTTTGTTTTCAACATTGTTTATGGTTCTTATTTCCTCCACAAAAACATCTCTATCTACCTTGTTATAGTAAAATTCGGAGGTGTGAATGCTGATTACTTCTTCCATATTTTGGTACCCAAACATATTTAAAAAGGGCTTATTGGCATACAGAATATGGTGGGTGTTATTTACCCTATAAATACCTTCTTTTATATTATCACTGATTGATTCGAGTAACTTTTCTGTTTTATCTGCCTTGGCTTCTAATTCCTTGCGCGAAGTAATGTCTGTGATAGTGCCAATAAATCGAATAGGTTTCCCTTCTGCATTGGTTTCCGCTACTTTTCCTTTATCAAGTATCCAAACGGTGGAGCCGTCTTTCTTTATTTTTCTATGTTCATTTTGGTAGTAAAGGGTTCTGCCATATATGTGGTCGGTAAAGCTTTGTAATACTTGGTTTATATCATCAGGATGAATGGTGTTTTCCCAACTTAATGTAGAACTGTCTAACTCGTGTGTTGCATAGCCCAGCATTTCTTTATACATAGGAGAATAGTATATGCTGTCTTTTATTAAATCAAAATCCCACACCCCGTCTCTGCTTCCTGTTAGGGCAAAATTCCATCTTTTTTCAGCCGCTTCTAATTCCTTTTGCGTTTGCTGTATTTCGGTAACATCTTCTATAATGCCAATAATTAGGTCTGGCTCATTGTTTTCATCTAGTAATGGTACTTTTATGGTTTTAGTTATAATGGTTCCATAAGGAGTATTTATACTTAAATTACTGAGCAGTAATGGTTCTTTCGACTGTGCAACCATTCCGTCAGTATCCGTATAATCGTCTATTGTATCATCAGTATGGAATATATCAAAATCTGTTTTTCCTAATACATCTTTCTGTAAAATACCAAACATGTTTTCTAGTTCTTTATTCCAAAGCACATATACCATGTCGTTTTTTGCATCTTTTGCAAATATGCCTACCGGCAATGTTTCTATTAGTTTGTTTAGAAAGTCTCTTTGTCGCAATGTTCTTATTTCTTGTTTTTTGCGGGCATCAATATCTTCCACAATCATAAGTATATGTTTAGGATTTTGATTTTTGACTAGTTTTGTTTGTGCACTGAACCAGGCTAGTTTGCCTTTAATTTCCTGCTGGTAATCAATTTTAACAATTTCTCCCGTATTGAAAGTTTGCAGCAAGGCATTTTCCAACTGCTTTACAAAGAGTTGTTCAACAGATTCTGATAGCGTTTTGCCTATATAATGTTCTTTGTTATGGCTTAGTTTATCCTCTTCATTTATCCAAACATTTTTGCACCGTAAGTTTTCATCAAACTCAAATACAATGTCTTCTAAAGAGTCAATTAAATTTTCAAGATTTTTTTCTTTTTCTGCAATTTCTAATTGATAGCTTATTTGGTTGGTAACATTAGTCGCATTGATTGTAACACCTACCATCTGGGCGTCTTCTATTACTGGACTAAAAGATAAATCGAAAAAGCATGTTTTACCTTCAATGATTAATTGCTTTTGGAGTTTTACAATTTTGCCTTCAAAAGTAGCGTCATAAGCATTTTTCCAATAGGTTATTTCTTCTATATTGGTGCCTTCTAAAATTATATCACCTTGTTTTATCTCTTTATCATACAGTAATTGAAAAATTCTATAAAAGGCATTATTGCCATAAATAACAGCGTAGTTTTTATCAATACTCCAAATGGCATTGTCCGTATTCTCTATAAGGCTTTGAAGCTGTATATTGTTTGTTTTAGCAAGGTTTGGAATGGCGGTAAGCTCATTTTCGTCCTTTTTTTGAACGGGTAGCGTTAATTTTTTAATGCACAAAGCACCAATGGTAATAAAGGAAGCTAAATGAATAAAGAAATAAATGGGTTTATTCCCAGCCGGATTTGCTTGGGCAATTAGCTTTGGGGTATTGGCAAAATTAACCAGTAAAAATACCAGTATAAGCAAAAGGAATGGTAGTAATGAATCGAGTATATTTTTATCTGCTTTAGATTTATTAATGGTATAAGTAATGAATAAAATACTCAAGTAATTTAAATAATAGCCAGATTTATAGGCAATACCATCATCCAGCAAATAGAAAAAAACAGCGGAGAATAGGGTAAAAGCAATAAATAGTTTTTGTGTTTTGGGTGTATTATATAGCGCAGCTACAGTACCATAAATGGTTAGCTGTAAACTGGAAATAAAAACGAGCAATAACTGCCCAAGGTACAATTGATAGATTAGCCCTACTGCAACCGCAATTAAGTAGTAGATAATGAAAGGTTTTGGTATTTGTTTTTCAGTGCTCATTAACTTGAGCAAAATAATAAGTTTATGGCAAACAATTCACTTGTATTTTAAACAATTTTGGTTAAGTCCCAAGGAGAACTTGTTTCATAATGAATAAACCCATTTGCTACTTTTAGAGGACTCTCTACATTATTCTTATATAAACTGCCTGTACCAAGTCCTTGTGGCATTTGAATACCCAGGCTGCTGCAAAATTGAGCAATGGCATTGAGGCCAATATTACTTTCTAAGGCCGATGTAAACCACCAGCCAATACCTGTTTTGTTGGCTATATCAATCCAGTTTTTACTTTTAGCTAAACCTCCAATTAAAGTGGGTTTAAGAATAATATATTGGGGTTTGATGGTTTGCAATAAAGAAACTGCATTGTGCCTATTTACACCTATCAATTCTTCGTCAAGCGCAATGGAAATGGGCGACTTAGCCACTATTTCCTGCATTAATTCAGGTTGCCCCGCTTTTATAGGTTGTTCAATACTGTGTATGTCAAAGCGCTTAAGCTCATTTAGTTTCTTTAAAGCATCTGAGTTGGCAAAAGCCCCGTTGGCATCGGTTCTTATTTCTAGTTTAAAAGCATTGTATTGTTTTCTAATGCTTTCTAGTAATCGGCATTCTTCATCAAAGTCTAAAGCTCCTATTTTGAATTTGATGCAGGTAAATCCTGCTTCAATTTTTTGGATGGCTTCTTTTTGCATGGCTTCGGCTTTGTTCATCCAAACAAGACCATTGATAGCTATGGGTGTTCCCGTATAAAAACGATTGGAACAAATTTTTCTGATACCACCGTGCAGGGCATCTGCAAGGGCTGTTTCTAAAGCAAACTCAATAGCGGGTAAATGTGTTAAATCAATCTCATGCAATGGAATACCATTATTGAGCTGGAATAAAATGGCTTGCAAATGGCTTTCAAAATCGGTGCTTGCATCTATGCTTAATCCGGGTAATGGGGCGGCTTCACCAATACCAATACTATTTCCTTTTGTGAAAATAATATAATAAACAGTATGGGTTTGCATAGCTCCACGGCTTGTAGTAGCTGCCTGGTGAAATTCTAGTATGTGCTTTTTATACGTAAACAAGCCTTCTTTGTAATTAGCGAATTACCACATCAATAATAAGCTGTTGATTGGCTTCGGTGTTTACAATAGCCATTATTTTACCCCTTTGATAATTTAACTCATTACGCAAGGCATTAGACTCTATTTTTAAATACATAATACCTTTTTTAAAGCTTATTTCTTGGGTGTTTTTGGCTATAAGTGCGCCTACAAGCCTTTCCCAACTATTAATAATATTCATTTCTGCCAACTTGGTATCTAAATGCTGGCTATGCAAAAAATCGCTGATGGCACTTTTAAGCGTTTGTTCATTGGACTTTTTGGGTTGCATACTTTTTGGAATGGGGTTACAATAGTACTAATTTTTGGGTCAAAATGTGTGCTTTTAATTGAAACTTGTCTAAAAAAGAGGTGGCAATAATGGGTGAAGTGTCTCTTAGTAAGCAACTAATTACAATTCTGTAAATGTATTGTTAAAAACTATTGACCAATAACTAGTGTAAAATACTGCAAATTTGTAGTTGTAAATTATTTAATTGTTTTGAAATCAGAATTTTATTTTCTAAAGCGCCTATTAAGTGTCTTTTTTTGTTTTATTTATTTTCTAACTGCTTCTTCTCAAGCCATTAACTGGAAAAAACAAAACGATTGGGTAGATAGCATTTATGCCCAATTGAGCAATGATGAACGCATTGCCCAACTAATGATGGTAGCGGCATTTAGCAATAAGGATAAAGTGCACGAAAGAGAGGTAGCATGTTTAGTAGATGATATTGGGGTAGGAGGGCTTATTTTATTTAAAGGCTCCCCCAATAAACAGGCTTTGCTAACCAACGAATACCAAAAAATGGCTAAAGTGCCTTTGCTTATAGGTATTGATGGGGAGTGGGGTTTAAGCATGCGTTTTGATAGCACACCGGTTTTTCCTCGCCAATTGGTATTTGGTGGTGCCAATAGAACAGATTTAACAAGAAGTTTTGGAGTAATGGTAGGCAAACAATGTAAGCGCATGGGCATACATTTTAATTTTGCGCCCGATGTGGATGTAAATAACAATATGAGCAACCCTGTAATAAACGACAGGAGTTTTGGAGAGAATAAATACATAGTAGCTAAAAACGGAATTGCTTATATGCAAGGTATGCAAAGTGAAAATATTTTGGCTTCGGCCAAGCATTTTCCTGGGCATGGCGATACGGAGAACGATTCTCATTTTGGGCTACCAGTAATAAGGGGTTCTAGAAAGCGACTTGATAGTTTGGAGTTATATCCGTTTAAAGAGCTTATTAACCATGATGTAGCCGCTATTATGAGTGCTCATTTATCTATTCCTGCGCTGGATAGTACTCCCAATTTAGCTTCAAGTATTTCGCCTGCTATCATAAAAGACCTACTGAGGAAGCAAATGGGTTTTGAAGGGATAGTAATTACCGATGCGCTAAACATGAAGGGTGTGAGTAATTTTTATGCTCCAGGTGAAGTAGCGGCAAAAGCATTATTGGCAGGAAACGATATTTTATTGTTTGTAGAAGATGTTCCTTTGAGCATAGCCATTATAAAGGATTATATAAAAAGCGGATTACTTACTTGGGAGCAAGTAGAGCAGAGTTGTAAAAAAGTGCTTACAGCAAAATATTGGTGTGGTTTAAATAATTATGCGCCTATAGAATTAAACAATTTGTACGAAGACTTAAATAGTTACGACAATGAATTTTTGATACAACAAGTTATTAAAAAGGCAATAGTAGTGGCTAGGGATGACGATAAGATAATACCAATTCAGAACCCAGAACAATACAAAATAGCGTCTATCAACGTAGGTTCTTCGGGCTTGAGCGAGTTTCAATTGCAATTGGGTAATTACTTCAAAGCCGATTATTTTGCCATAGATAAGAACGATTCGAAAGAGAATTATGATAGCCTATTTGCCAAAACAGCGTATTATAATTTATTGATAGTAAGTTTACACAATACCAGTCGGTTTGTAAGCAAAAAACTAGGATTAACGCAAGCACAAATTGATTTTGTAAAGAAGTTAGCTATTACCAACAAAGCTATTTTAGTAAACCATGGCAACCCATATATTTTGCAGCATTTTACTAATTATAGGAATGTAATAGTTGCTTACGAAGATTTGCCAGCCTATAATAAAATAGCAGCGCAAATATTGGGTGGTGGAACAGAGTCGAAAGGGAAAATGCCTGTTTCGGTTACTGCCAGTTTTCCTTTGGGAAGTGGCATAGAATCGGAAGCCATACCAAAGTTTGATTATGTATATCCTGAAGAGGCAAAAGTAGATCATAAAAAGCTGCAAAAAATAGATAGTATTATAGCAGATGCGATTAAAAATAAGGCCATGCCCGGTTGCCAGGTACTGGTAGCAAAGGCAGGAAAGGTAATTTATAATAAATCGTTTGGTTTCCATAGCTACGATAGCATAACACCTGTAAAAAACAACCATGTATATGACATTGCTTCTGTAACAAAAATACTGAGTACTACTTTGGCAATTATGAAGCTGTACGAAGAGAAAAAAATAAAACTAGATGATAAAATAGGCATGTATTTGCCCTTTTTAAAGGGTACGGATAAAGAAAAAATTAGGTTGTATGAGGTAATGACACACCAAGCGGGGCTTACGCCTTTTATCCCTTTTTATAAAAATACATTATTGCCCAATAAAAAGTTAAACCCGATAGTATATACTGATACTCTAGATGATGAACATACCTTAGAAGTAGCTAAGAATATATATATCAATAAAAACTATGAAAACGAAATATGGTATGCCATAGCCAATAGCGAATTAAAAAAGTCTGGCGAATACCTATACAGTGACTTGGGTTTTATGATGCTTAGAAAAATAGTGGAGACTATTACCAATCAAGATTTTGAAAGTTACCTGCAAGCCAATTTTTACAAGCCATTGAATTTATCAAACATGGGGTACAATCCAATTAAAACAGTGAATAATAATTGGATTGTTCCAACGGAATACGATTCAGTGTTTAGAAAACAACTTATAAAAGGTTATGTACACGACCCAGCAGCGGCCATGCTTGGCGGAGTAAGTGGGCATGCTGGCTTGTTTGCCAATGCAAATGATGTAGGCATAGTGATGCAAATGCTTTTAAACAAAGGATTTTATGGAAACAACCGGGTTTTAAAATCGAGTACGGTAGAAACATTTACTAAGAAATACAGTAAAAAGAGTCGCAGAGGTTTAGGTTTCGACAAACCTGAAACTGATAAGGAAAAAGACAGCCCTGTGAGCAAAAAATGCAGTGCTGGCACCTTTGGACACCAAGGTTTTACAGGCACTTGCACTTGGGTTGATCCGGAATACGATTTGGTATATGTATTTTTAAGCAACCGAGTGCATCCAAGTGCAGAAAATAAAAAGTTTGGAGAATTAAGTGTAAGAACTAGAGTGCAAGATGCCATTTATGAGGCCATTACTGATTGATTAAAGTGCGGAGTTCAAAGTGTCACAAATGCGAAGTAAACAGCCGCCTTGGGTCATGCTGTAAGCATCCGTTAGTGAACGGACAAAGTCTTGCTTAAGTTATGGTAGCGGCATTATTTGTTGTTGATGACGCTTTGCTAAACAACAGCAATCGTGAAAGCATCCGTTAGTGAACGGGCAGAGTTCTGCTTAGCTGTGGAGTTATTCCGCTTAGGGAATACTGTTTCATATACAAGCAAGACTGCGTCCGTTTACTAACGGATTCCTGCGGAATGGCAATAAGTGCGGAGTTCGAAGTGTCACAAATGCGAAGTAAGGAGTTGTTTCGCTTTGTGAAGTATGACATTAGATACTTCGCCTTGCTCAGTAAGGCGAGGTGCTTTGATCAGTATGACGGCTGCCAACATTTTGCAGATTTGCGATGCATAGACCTTTTCCCAATGTTCTTTCTTGTTTTCCATACGCCTTGATTGTTGACGTCTGTTCAATTTTTTGTTTGTTGAATGATTTGCTGCAAGTCTTCGGGTATCTGCAATGGTCTCAAAGGTGGAACATTTGCACCGCCCGTGTTTCCCATGGGAATTTCTCCTACAAAAGATTTTACCCCACCGAAAACCAGTCTGGGAATTTGTCCAAAAACTTCGGCAATATTTTTTGTCCGAACACCGAAGCCCAACATTTTGAGATGAACAAAAGTGTGAGCCAAAGGATAAGGTTGTCCTAAAATGTGCGCCCGTTCAAGGTGTCGCCACGATACCTGAAAGTGTTGCGACTTGAAAGCAACAGTCGCCTCTCTTAGTTCCTTCTCAAAGTAAGGAACAAGTTTGTCTGGCATTGTCGTGTTAATTTTCATTTTCTTTTGTCTTTTACTGACGTCAATTTTAAGCAAAATGTTTGATGGTTGCACTGTTGCCCAATGGTTGCCTATAACTTCAAAGTGCGAAAAAACGTTGCAAAACTACCGCTTTATATGGATACCTATTGGAGAAAATTCTAAATATTCAATTCTCAAGGTGTTTGTTTTGGATTTTTTCCGCACTCGCTAGCATCCTGCTAGTGAGTGTATAGGGCAGCTTGTAGCTGCAACAAAGCATCAGGCATTTAAACAAAAAGAACAGCACAAGTAAAAGCCATGTAAGTTTTTTGCTTATAGAAGCTTTAGTTTTCCTTGCTGTAACGCAATACATCAACAAATTAGTGTATAAAATGTACCGCTCTGTAATAAAAGGACAAATAAATGTAATACTATTTACCGCTGTGTAATGGGGCAACTATTTAATGTAATACCATTTACTGCTCTGTAATAAGGGAACAAATTGCTGTAATACAATTTACAGCCCTGTAATGGGGCAAGCAATTACTGTAATGATATTTACTGCTGCGTAACTAGGCAAACAATTGTTGTAATAAAAATTACCGTTTTGTAATAAATACAACAATTATTGTAATGAAATTTACTACTGCGTAATGAGGCAATACATGATTGTAATACAATTGCCTGTTTCCACATTGCTAGCATGTTGCTAGTGAGTAAATTCATGAGCCTTGGGCTGATTTACTGCTTTGGATTTGTAATCTGCTTTTACCCACCTATATTTCCGCACTTGCGGGTGAAATGGCAAGCAATAAAAAATGGCGGGACGCCAGCTAAACGCTCACTAGCAAGATGCTAGCGAGTGCGGGTCCTGTCATTTTGGTTTATCGTTTGATGTCACGAAATAAGTCCCGCACCAAATGTTTGTCATTTACCTGAGAATAAAGCATATTAATGTTTTGTTCAGTTGGCTCTTCGTCTGGGTGTCTGCCGTTGCCGTGAATACCAATTCCTTCGGTGAATTGTAGGTCTTCAACAATTTTTAATGATTGTCGAACGGCTTCACAAACTTTTTCATAATCGTAAACTATTTCATACAGATAAACAGTCTTGAATTCGGAAATTATATAACGATGAACAACTTTATTTCTTTCTGTGTATAGTTTGTCGAGTTTGTCAAAAGTGTCTTGAGAAATAATGCCTAAATCCTTTGCTTGCTTGTAAATTTTTCTCTCCATAATTGGAGTATCTGTTTCGCCTTGATGCAAAAGTGCAATGTCAATTCTATTAGTCTTTTCTTGCAATTGTTTTTTCATTACAATAGCCATACGCAAATAGGCGTCTATTTGATTGGCAATTATTATCATCAACTCTATAACAGATTTATTTTCAATTGCTCTATTTTTCAAGTCAAACGAAGCGGCTAACGAAGCCATAAATTTTTCATACTTGTCAAATTCTAATGCAAGATTTCTTTTGTCGGGACTGATTAGCTCAAGTGTTGCCAATGTCAATTCTACTTTTTCAAGTTCTGCCTTTACTTCGGTGTCGTCTTGCTTTGATGTGTCATAGATATATTTAGCCATAAACATATGGTCTTCAACTACTGCATACCAAAGGTGCATATTGAAACCGCCACCGTCCATTCGTTGTTTGATGAAGTCGAGTTTGTTAGTATCATATTTTTGAGCAGGAATATTTTTATTTAAAGGCTTTTCTTGTTCAGAATAGCAGCTTATTTGAAATGCTCCAACTGAATTGTCGTATAATTCAAAACCAAATGGAGAAACTTCTTGGTATCCGATGGCAATATTTTTGTATTGCCATTCTGTCGGTACTTTTATTACAAATTTTCCATTGGGTTCTGTAAAATACTTCATTTGAATTTCTCTGTTTTTATTGGTTTATGTAGTCGTCTTAGGGTTGCTGGTAACTTACATAAATGTAAGACTTTATCATACATATCTCTCCAATATAGGCTGAATATGTATGGTTTTGCCTTGTTTTTTTAAACTAATAAGTAATTTATAATACAAACATAACAACAATTGGCTAAACAAATAGCTTACACTTAGAATGTAGGGAAAACCCCACAAAAAAGAGTGTTTTCCCTAAGTGAAGGGTGTTTTTCTTAGGGAAAATACTCTTTTTGTATTTTGGAATTTATTTACTGTTTCCTCAAGGGAATTGGTTGGTGTAGCTGTTTTGAAGGAATTGAATTGCTGCTACTTTATTGCATAAAAAAATCCGCAATGCTGCTCAAGGCTGGCATTGCGGATGCTTGGAATGAATGGTGCTGGTAATATTTTACCTGGCACAATGGGCTTTTCTAGTTTTTCAACAATTTCAGTTTTTCGCTGCTTCCTTTAAAACCTATTATATACATTCCTTTGGGTAAAGTGCTTATATCAATGGCATTTTCTATGGTATTGGCTTCTATGCTCCATTGCATTACTTCTTGGCCATTTATATTGTAAATATACAGTTGCGTAGTTTCGTTGCTGTTCAATCCGTTGATGTATATTTTATCGGTAGAAGGATTAGGGAATACGCTGAAAGATTGGGTGGCAGCTTGGGCATCTAAATCCACTTTTTGCACTTGCGAATAAGTAAATGTACCGTCAAAGTCGGTTTGTTTAATTCGATAGTATAAAATGCGTATTTCTTTGCTTGTATTGCTTATATCGTCTGCATAAAAGTAGTTGTTTACCAAATTAGAATTGCCTTTGCCGGCCATTGTTTTTATGCTGCTATAGTTGATGCCATTGGTAGATTTTTCTATGCTAAACTCTTTGTTGTTTATTTCCTGCGAAGTAGCAAATTGTATATTGGCTATACTATTGTTATTGGCAGGTGCTACGGTAAATGTTTTCCATTTTACAGGTAATGAGGTGCTGGTAAAAATACCTGCATCGGCACCAATATCATTGGGTGTAAGTGTAATGCGGGTTTGTCCATCAAAATCTACTGTAACAATTGGTATTGCAACACCATTGGACTCAATTGGGGTGGTGCCGCTTACGTGTAAATCTACGGTGGAAACATTGCCCGTTGCATTTACAAAATTAGGGTTTACTCTGCCGCTGCCCTCGTCCATATTAGATGCTGCACGCCAAGGCAGTATGGAATCGTAGTTAGTGCTTCCTATTTGTGCCAAGGCAGTTCCAGCACCGCTGTAAAAGTAGCAATTGTTTCTACCTGAAAATTGGTTGATGGTGCTTATTCCTACTGCAAAATTTCTGCGGATAGTTCCCGAAGTAAAAAAGCGATTGTTTACCAAAGCATTATTGGCCAAATTAAAGTTTCCATTGCTGTTTCTTTTTATACAAAAGGTGCTTGCTGTGCTATTGCTTAGTGAGCCACCCATAAAAAACGAATTGTGCCACACCTCTACATCATCTGAACTATTATTGTCTAAGCAATTGATATTAATAGGTGCCGCCATGCTGGTTCCTGCTGCGTTTATGCCCAGTCGTATCATGTTGTTTGTAACGCGTGTGGAGCCTTCAATAAGCAAAATTCCTGTCATGTTGGAATTGTTATTGGGGCTAGTTTGGTTAAACGAATGAATAAAGTTTCTGGTGATAATGTTTTTATTGTTGGAAATGGAATTAAGGAATAAGCCAGCCATATTGCATATTCCGCTTGTATTTAGGTTATTTAAGTTTCTAATGGTATTTGTACTAATGGTATAGCCACTTGCATTGGTTATGCCATTGTTTACTACCTGAATTCCTTTAAGGGTATAAGCATTGATATTTGAAGCCGCATTGCTGCTTGTTAAGTTTTGAATGGTATTATTTTGTATAGTAAGTGTGTTAGCTTCCGCAATATCTATTCCCACTATCCGGTCAATAATACTGGAACCTGAAAAATTGTTCCTCATTCCACTGATGGTATTATTGCTAATGTTTATGTTTTGTCCTTGGCTGCTAGATCCAGGAAAGGTGGCATTGTTAATTCCATAAATAGCTTGGTTGGAGTTGGAAGCAGCACTGATGGTTCTTATGCTGTTTTCATTGCTTGTGCTACCAATAAGATTATTGCTAATGGTTCCCGAACCAGTTAAAGCAATTCCAGTAAACACCACACCATCATTATTGCCTGTTCCTGTTAAGTTAAATGAGCCTATTCTATTGTTATTGATGGTAATATTAGAACTATCTGCCGACTGGGCCGTGATTCCAAAAACAAGCGTAGTGTTATTGCCCTCATTCACCGTGTTTATGCTATTGCTAGTGGTTTCATCGCCAATGGAATTGTTGTCAATAAGCACATTGCTACTTTTGCCTTGAGAGGCAAATTGAATACCAACAAAAGCAGGAGCTCCAAAGAATGGAAAACTGCTTCCAATAAAAAAATTGCGGATGGTGTTTCCTGTAATATTGAATGAAGTGGTACTGCCCACCGAAACATCAATAGGAATTACACTATTCAGTTCTGATACTGGCCCAACCTCCCACGCACTTCCTGCACAAAGTGGAGCACTGCCACCAATAAAATTATTACTAATGGTATGATTGCTGGCATTATTAGTGGAGAATTTAATAGCATTGAAGGTAAAAATACCACCACCTGATTGGGTGGAAACGGAAGCCGTTTGGTAAATACTGTTACCAGAAACGGTAAATTGATTCACAAATCCGCTTATAAATATGGCACTATTACTCGCAAAAAATGACTGATTCCCTAAATAATCGTACATAATATTGTTGTTGAATACATTGTTTTGTGAAACAACAGGGCTGCCTGTAAAAATACCTACTGAAAAATTGATAAGTGTACTTGGCGGATTGATTCCAAAAATTTCATTATTCACAATGCCATTATTATTAGTACCGCTTACAGAGGGAGTAGTCAGAGAAGAAAAAGTAATGACACTCGATGAGAAGAAACCACCAGTACCATTGTCATTTAACGATAGTCGGCAAAAGCGGATGGTATCATTGTTACAATCGCCATCAAACAATACCGTGTTTGATCCATTGGGGCAAGTAACCGTTAGTGCCCTGGTGCTACCAGTACCTCCTGGTCGCCCATCAAGTATAAAAAAATTGGTGTTGCTAATATTAAATGCAGCATTATTGATGGTAGAACTAATGGTAAGCGAACTTACATTGCTGGCTGGCCTTATGGTTAAAGTTCTAGTGCTGGAAGTACCAATATTGCTTACATTAATAGGGTAGGTTTCTAAGCTGCTATTGTAAGTAGGATTTAATTGCAATACTACCGAACCTGCCATTCCACTGCTGCGCAATGCATTAAGAGCGGCAGTAATGGAATTGTAATTGCCCGGAATATTTAAAGTGCCTGATAAAGTGCCAATTAAAGTAGTGCCGCTTCCTGTTAAGGCATTACTTAAGCGGCCTTCGTTAAGGGCAAAAACCCGGTAAAAGAAAGTAGTGCCACTGGCTAAATTGCTTAAAACATAAGTATTGCTATTGGCTGGAATTAAATCAATAAAGCCAAAGTTAATATTATCAGTTGATCGGTAAATAACGTAACCAGATTCATTGCTCACATTATCGTTCCAATTGATGCGCATGGAGTTGATGGTAGCATTGGTAGTTGAAAAGGAAATAGGCGCATTGATGCTGCCAGGCGTAAATCTGTAAATTTGCCCTGTAGCTGGTTTGGTGTTTAAAGTATTGGTAGATGAGCTAGTGCTGCTTGCGGGTGTTAGCCCTGTGCCGTTGAGCGATTGAAAACCCAATGCAGTGCTAGCATTTAGCCCTCTAATGCCAATACTTGCGCTTGCTCCGCTTACTGCTCCTGCCTCTTGTTTGTATTCAAACTGAATGGCTCCTGTTGTTTCTGTTAATTTCACTTGGAAAGAAATAACACTGGTATTGGTGTTCCAATTCCACTCCACATTGCTCCATTCTGCTGTAAAAATGCGGTTGGGTGCTGTTCCCGAAGTTTG
>JANMIV010000528.1:0-3882 GCA_031375995.1 Bacteroidota bacterium | reverse complement strand
ACTGAGCCGACTGCAAAAGATGCTTGTGGAAATAGCAGCACTGTTACAGTGGTGAAAAGTCCGAATATTTCGCAATTTCCAGTTGGAACAACTACGGTTACTTATACTGCAACAGATTCTTATGGAAACACTGCGACAACTTCTGTAAAAGTTACTGTAAAAGACGTAAATCCGCCTTCGATGACGGCTTGTCCTGCGGATATTACAGCAAATGCTGACTTGGGTAAAAACTCAAAAATCGTAAGCTGGATTCCTCCAACAGGAAAGGCTTTTTGTAGCAATACATTAACAATCACGCCAAGTAAACAACCCAATACAGCATTTTTAATAGGAAATACAGTTGTAACTTATACTGCAACAGATGCGGCTGGAAATACAGTTACTTGCTCTTTTAATGTAAAAATAATTGATACACAAGTACCTACGATAGCTTGTCCACCAGTAAGCGGGATAAATGCCGATGCAGATCCTAATAACGCTTGTGGAAAAACTATTCCATTGCCAACTTTCACAGATAATAGTGGAAAAACGCCAACTATCATTTCAAGTAATGGTATTCCTGCAAATAATTTTTACCCAATAGGAAAAACAAACGTAACATTCACAGTTTCAGATGATGCTGGCAATACTGATTCTTGCTCTTTTGTGGTAAATATAAAAGATGTAGAAAAACCCATATTTACAAACGTAAAAGATGTTACAATTGCAACAAGTGCAAATGATTGTACAGGTCAATTGACTTCTGCGGATATGCCAACCGTATCAGATGGTTGCGGTAGTGCAGCACCTACGGTAAAAGGAAATATTGATATTGATAAATTGCCTTTGGGTATTTCGACACTCACTTTGACAGCTACTGATACAGACGGAAACAAAGGAACTGCAACCTTCAAAGTAAGTGTTGTGGACAAAACAGCACCAATTTTCACAAATTGTCCTACAAAAATTTCTATTCCAGCCGAAACAGGCAAAGATTTCGCACTCGTACCTTGGACTGCTCCGACTGCTACTGATAACTGTTCTGTAACGGTAAAATCTACGAATAATCCTAACGATAAATTCACAATAGGAACAAAAGTAGTAACTTACACAGCAACAGATGCTGCTGGAAATACAGCAACTTGTACTTTTGAAGTAGAAGTTACGGATAAAGAAAACCCAACCATAGATTGCAAAGATGTGAATATAGACGCAACTGTTGGTCTTTGTGGAAAAACAATTACAACACTACAATTACCAACCGTAAAAGATAATAGTGGAAAAACGCCAACTATCATCTCAAGCAATGGTATTCCTGCAAATAATTTTTATCCAATAGGAAAAACGAACGTAACGTTTACAGTTTCTGATGACGCTGGAAACACCGCTTCTTGTTCATTTGTGGTGACAGTAAAAGATGTAGAAAAACCAGTATTTACAAACGTAAAAGATGTAACTATTGCCACAGATGCAAATAGTTGTACGGCTCAATTGACTTCTGCGGATATGCCAACTATTTCAGATGCTTGTGGTAGCCCAACGCCTGCTGTAAAAGGAAATATTGACATTAGTAAATTGCCAATCGGAGCATCGATTGTTGTTTTAACAGCTACCGATTCTGATGGAAATACAAGTACAGTAACTGTAAAAGTAACCGTTGTGGACAAAACAGCACCAGTTTTCGCAGCTTGTCCTACGAAAATTACAGTTCCGACTGAAACAGGAAAAGACTTTGCACTCGTGCCTTGGACAGCTCCGACAGCAACTGATAACTGTTCCGTAACAGTGAAATCTACGAATAATCCTAACGATAAATTTAGTTTAGGTACAAAAACAGTAACTTATACAGCAACAGATGGCGCAGGAAATACAACAACTTGTACATTTGAAATAGAAGTGGTAGATAAAGAAAAACCAGAAATCGATTGTAAAGATATTCTTGTAACAAACAAAGCAGGCGAATGTGGTGCAACAGCAGTATTACCAAATGTTACAGATAATATCAAGGTGCAGAATGTAACATTTAGCCCAATTTTACCTGCAAATAATTATTTTGCAGTAGGTACACAAACGTACGTAATGAATGCAAATGATGCGGCAGGTAATACTAAAGATTGTTCACTAACGGTAACTGTTACAGATAACGATGAACCCAAATCAGCGACTTGTCCGAAAGACATTACACTAAATGCAGCAGTTGGAGAATGTACAAAAACATTGACTTCATTACCAAAACCTACTTTTATAGACAACTGTAACGTAAATGATTTGGTAATTACAAGCAACCGTGATACGTTAGCTAAACCTTTTGAGTTTAAAACGGGCGAAACAGCTAAAGTTGTTTTTTATGCAAAAGATAAAGGTGGGAAAATAGGTACATGTACTTATAATGTAATCGTATTAGGAAATTCAAAACCAATTGTAGCGTGTCCGAGCGACATCAATATTACATTGAGTAGTGCAAAATGCGATACTACTTTAAATTGGATTCCAGCGACTGCGACTGCGGGTTGTCAGCCATTGGTTGGCTCTGCAAAAGCGGATATTACGCCAGGTTCAATGTTTAAAGTAGGCGTTACGCCAGTCACATACAGCATCAAAGACCAAGCTGGATTAGAAGGAACTTGTTCTTTCAAAGTTGATGTAAAAGAAAGCGGAAAACCTGCATTTACAGCTAACTTTCCTAACGATTTTGATTTGCCAGCCGATGAAGCTGATTGCGCAGGAACTACCGCATGGATTATCCCAACAGGTACAGACAATTGTACAGCTCCTGCCGATTTGAAAATCGAGCAAACAGCTGGACCAAAATCTGGCGATAAACTAAGTGTTGGTAAATATATCGTAGCATATAAAGTGACAGATAAATCAGGAAACACCAGTGAAAAGACGTTTGCAGTAAATGTAAATGATAAAATTGCGCCTAAGTTTGCTGTTTGTCCAAAAGACGTAAAAGTAGATATGCTTGGAAATGTATTGAGCGACCCTGACAAATTTATTACAACTGTTTCAAAATCAAACGATTGTAAAAATGTAACTATTGCTTTTGGAAATATAAATGCAAATGAAAAGTGTTCATTGCCTGTAAGTATTACAAACAGCGGAACAACTGTATTTGCAACAGGAACACCTACACAATATAAATATACAGCAACAGATGCCGCAGGAAATGCCGCAGTTTGTTCATTTACAGTAACCGTAGAAAGTGTTACAGCACCAAAAGTGAGCATCATAAATAATCCTAATGGTACAAATGGAATGATTTGTCCAGGTGGAGATGTAGAATTAAAAGCCGACTTAGTAGCGGGCGCAACTTACGCATGGACTGGACCAAATGGATTTACAGCAAATACACCTACGACAAGCGTGAAAAATATTGGAGCGAATAACTCTGGTAACTATACTTTGAAAATCACGAAAGGAACTTGTGTTTCTACCGATTCGTCGGCAGTAAAAGTAGATGTGATGCCTTCTCCGCAAGCAGCAGCAGATAATTATACGGTTTATACAGAAGACTTGTTAGAAGCTGATGTTTTCCCTAACGATAATTTGATAGCAAATGAAGTAACTTTTACTAAGGTGGTAGAAAATGTAAAACACGGAAAATTAAGTCTGCGTAATGATGGTAAATTTGAATACACTTCTGAACCAGCATTTTTTGCAGTAGATTCGTTCCGTTACAATGTTTGTTATGAAACTTGTCCTGTGGCTTGTTCTGGTCCAACATTGGCGAAGATAAAAGTAGAGGTAAAAGAAGTAAAAATACCAAACGTACTTACACCAAACGGTGACGGACAAAACGATACTTTAATTATTGATTACCCTTTCAATGGCAAAGAAAACGCAGAATTGCTTATCTTCAACGAATGGGGTCACGTCATTTATCAAGTAAAACCTTACACG
>JANMIV010000499.1:0-8446 GCA_031375995.1 Bacteroidota bacterium | reverse complement strand
CTCCGCTCCCTCGGCCGCACCTCCAACCCCCAACCCCTTCAACCAATAAATTTAATATACTTTTGCAAATACCATTTCTTCTGAATTCAGGAATAGTATACATGTTCATCAGGTAACCCCACTTAATGGTAGGATTTTTGAAATTGCCTGGCATTTCTCTTATGTGAACAGAACCTATGCCTGCAACTCTTCCATCACATTTCGCAACGAATGAAATACAACTATTTTCAAGCGTTGCTTTTGAAAAATACTTTGTCATTTGATTTCTCAATGACTGAATGACTTCTTCATTTTGTTCGCCTGATAATTCAAGAGCAAATAAAATTCTATTATCAACTAATGCGGAAATATCATTAATGGTTGCTTTGTGATAGTTAATATTACTCATGCCTACATTTAAGTTAATTGAATGCTATAAATATAAAACAACTTTCCAAAAACAGGTTCTAGTTCTTTTTGTTTTATAAACCCAATGCTTTCGTATATATGTCTAGCTGCGTTTTGAAATTCTGATGTATGTAAAGCAATTGTTTTTTCTCCTGTTTCATTTGCTTTATCAATGCATTGTTGCGTTAGCTTTTTGCCTATTCCTTTGCCTTCATACGCAGGATGAACTCCCACATATCTGATATACGACCACTCAGATGGAAAATATAAAAATGGATTTCCACTAGGAATAAAAAACGCCATACCAACTATTTCATTTTCTACTTCACATACAAAGCAAGTTGATATAGCTAACAAGTTTAAAAAGTTTTCATCACTCTTGAATCCTGCTTCCCACTTTTCCCAATTCTCTTGAGTAATGGTAGATTTATACTGTCCATAAGCAATCAAGCCTAATTGCTGGAGTTGATTAAGGTCTGCTTCTGTAGCTAATCTATAGTGCAATGTATTATTGCTATTGAATTGATTCATCTACCTATTTTCTATTTAGCTAAAGCAAAATTAACTGCTGCTTTGGCATGAATAACAGTAGTATCAAATAATTTTATTGCGCAATCGGATTGATTGATTAACAAACCAATTTCAGTGCAGCCTAATATAATAGCTTCCGCCCCGTTTTGCCTTAACTTTTCAATAATGGCTAAATACTTAAATTTGGTTTCTTCAGAAAAAATCCCTTTCGTAAATTCATTGATAATAGCTTCATGCAATACAACTCTATCCTCAGCATTTGGTATTACCGTTACTATACCTTGCGCTGCCAAGTGATCTATAAAGAAACTATTTTCCATGGTAAATTTAGTCCCAATAAGACCCACTTTAGCAATATTATTTTGGCTTATCTCCTTGGCGGTTTCTTTGGCAATATGCAATAATGGAATACGTATATTCTCTTCAATATGATCGGCTAAAATATGTGGAGTATTGCTACACAATAAAAGAGCTTCTACACCAGCA
The DNA here is from genome assembly GCA_031375995.1 of Bacteroidota bacterium. GTDB lineage: Bacteria > Bacteroidota > Bacteroidia > UKL13-3 > UKL13-3 > JAAFJM01. The sequence continues at coordinate 7,042 of JANMIV010000499.1, read as the reverse complement.
TTTTCTAGTTTTTTAGCAATATTGGTCAGCATCACTTCCATCTCTTTCCAGTCTCCATTTTCTTGATGTGTTTTATACTCCTGAAAATTTAAAGAATATAATAAAATTTGGGCGGAATTTGCACCTCCTAATGCATCATTCACCAATTGATTGATAGTGGTATAATAAACGGAAGTAGAAAATGTTGACATCCCTCCAATAAGTCCTAATGTTTTCATGTTATTCTTTTGTTGCTAATAATGTTGTTAAATTTTTCTTTGCTGCGTTCCACTCGCTATCTATTATGCTAAAGTAAGCCGAGCTTCTAATGGTGCCGTTGTCTCTTATTCTATCTTGTCTTAATATACCTTCATATTGTGCACCAATTTTCTCAATGGCTTTCCTTGAACGTAAATTCTTTTCATCCGTTTTTAGTTGCACTCTGATAGCTTTCAAATCTTCAAAACAGAAAGTAAGCAACAATAGCTTACACTCCAAATTTATAGCTGTTGCCCAGTATTCTGGATGTAACCAAGTCCAACCTATCTCTAATCGCCTATGCAATGGTACTATTTCCATTAATCGGGTACTGCCAATTAGTTTATTTTCTGTTTTACTATATATTACAAAAGGAAATTCCGTTCCCTTCTCCTTATTATCTAAAGCAGTTTGAAAAGCCTTTAAGCACTTTTCTGAACTGCTCATATCTACGGGAATAAATTCCCAAATTCTTTTTTCTTTTGCTAATACTGTTAGTTCTGCAAAATGCTTTTTTTGCAGGGGTATAAGATTTACTAACTCTCCTGTCAATATGGTATCCGTAGCTATCCAATTCATTGCAAATTATTTGTATGTATTCCAATAATTTTTTACACTTTTACTCATCTCAAGTTCAACTCCAAATTTACTATCCAGAATGGGCAATTGGGCTTTCATGGCTAATGGAATATGACCACTCCACACTTCTTCTTTTATTTCATCATCACCCATTGGACCTTCATTTCTTACTTTAGCCGATGCCCTTTCAATTGTAAACCGAATGACCATAGTAGCCTTTAATTGTTGCTCTGAACCAACAGGTACTTCATCCCACCTACCTTTTACAATATTTTCAGTAATTACTTTCATCCCTTCTATTCTTTCATTTTCGTCTTCAACCAAAGAGGCTTTTCCAAACAAAACCACTGAACGATAATTAACAGAAGTATGAAACAATGATTTAGCTAAAACAATACCATCCAAATGGGTAACGGAAACACAAATGGTTTGCCCATCTAATATTTGATTGAGCATAAAATTTTTTGTTGAACCATGCAAGTACAATGTATCCTTATCTCGACCATAAGCAGTTGGAATCATCATGGTTTGCCCTTGGTGTTGAAATGCAACATGGCATAAAAATCCAGCATCTAATATGTTAAATACGCTTGTTTCATCATTGGTTTCTCTTTTGGCACCTCTTACTACTTTGTTAAATTCCATAAATATTTCTATTTTTTACATTGTATTATTTACGAATACAATATTGAATAAAAGAAACCAATCAATACAGATACAATTTTGTTTATTTTAACAAGTACAGTTATGTTTGCCCCATGGAAAAAAAAGAATTGCTTTATTTACAAATAGCCAATAGCATTGAGTACCAAATCAAACATGAGGTGTTTAAAATGGGTGATAAACTTCCTTCTCTGCGCACTATTTGTACAGAAAAAGGAGTTAGTTTAAGTACGGCTTCACAAGCCTATTTTGAGTTAGAAAGTCGTGGTTTAATTGATTCTAAACCTCAATCAGGATATTATGTATGCTATTCTCCACGTAGTTTAAGAGCCTTACCAGAAACGAGTCAACCAATTGTAGTGAGGCAAGAAAACAAGCATGAGGAAATTATGTCAACAGTGATTCAAAATTTTGAGCAAGCACAAATTTATTTATCAAGTGCTATGCTTTCGCCTGATTTGGTTCCCATTGCTAAGCTAAACAAATCAATAGTAAATGCGACTAGAACACTAAAAGACAGTGGTGTAACTTATAATAAGGATAGCAGTATGAGGTTGAAAACTCAAATTGCAAAACGTGCCATTACTTGGGGAGGTAAATTAGAAGCCAATGATATTATAACTACTGGAGGGAGTATTGATTCTATGTCTTTTTGTTTATTGGCACTTACCAAACGAGGGGATAATATAATAGTGGAAAGTCCAGTATTTTTTGGCATTTTAAGATTGGTGCATAGCTTAGGCTTAAATGTAATTGAACTACCTACTAATCCAGTTACGGGTATTGAAGTAGAAGCCTTGAAAAAAACTTTAGAAAAGAAAAAAATTACCCTTTGCATTTTGGTTAGTAACTTTAATAATCCATTAGGAAGTTGCATGCCCGATGAACATAAAAAAGCGGTAGTGCAATTAATGGAAAAACACAATGTTCCGCTGGTGGAAGACGACTTATATGCAGACTTATACTATGAAAATCATCGCCCAAACTCTTGCAAAACTTATGATGAAAGTGGCATTGTGCTTTGGTGTGGTTCTTTTTCTAAAACATTGGTTTCTGGATACCGAGTGGGCTGGGTGGCACCAGGAAAGTTCAAAGAAATAGTAGGGCGCACCAAGTTATTTCATAGCATGTACAGCAGCACTATTACCCACGAAGCCATTGGGGACTTTTTAGAAATTGGCAGGTATGAGCATCATTTAATTAAACTAAGGCAAATACTATATAGAAACTCTTTGCAATTGCAGAGATATATTGGTGAATACTTTCCTGATGATACTAAAGTGACCAGACCAACAGGAAGCATGAATTTATGGATTGAACTGAACAAAAAATATGACACCTTGGATTTGTATAATAAAGCGATTATACAAAAAATAAGTATTACTCCCGGCAGAATTTACACCCTACAAAACCAATACAATAACTGTTTTAAACTAAGCTATGGTAGGCTTTGGACTCCTGAAATGGAAAATGCGCTTAAATTATTAGGGAAATTAATTACAAAATAAGGGCAAGCATTTATTCTAGCAATCCATTAACATCAGTAAGAAATAATTTGCTTTAAATGGTGCTCCATGTGCTCCACATAATCATTGATTAAAAACCCAAGGGTAAGATTATTTTCACCACCACTATTGCCTTCTCTTAATAAGCTTTCTGCTGGAATACTCTTTATTACTTCCAGCAAATGCTTGTTATAAATTGTCCATAAATCTATAATATGTTTGCTCTCCAATTGTTGGTATTGGTTTAACTCATTCCATTTATTTTGATTATAAAATATGGTAGGTGTACTTTCATATTGAATCCTAATAAACCGCTGGTGATTATTGGCCGCACTGTCTATCAAATGCCCAATTACCTCCTTTTTACTCCATTTATCTTCGCTTGGTTTTAACGCAAAGGCTTGTTCACTAATAGCACTTAACTTAGCAGGAACTTCCGCTAACAAATAAGTCAAACGTGCAATAGGGTCATCAATATTCATTTCTATATTTTTATTAGCTTGTTTTACAAATAGGATTGCATTTTACTTCAAAGTTAACCGAATTAGCTATGTAACATATTTCATGCGCCTTATGATGCAATGCAATGGCTTTCTCAATCATATCATCGGAGGCCACAATTACAGTTGGGTTTAAGCTTACTTCTTTAAACTTTCCTCCACCCGTATTTTCTTCTATCATTATTCCTGTAGCGTTATCTATGTAGTCAAGCACTACAACGCCTTCAAGCGAGCAAACATATAAGTAGGAAAGCATGTGGCATGAAGCAATAGCAGAAACCAATAAATCTTCAGGATTCAGTTTATTAGAATCCCCTACCGCCTTATTATCTGTGGTTAAGTATAATGGTGGTTTGTTAGCAATACTTACGGTATGGCTTCTATCGTACTTTCTTACATTGCTATTTCCTGCTTCACCATTTCCATTCCATTTTGCGTTTACTTGGTAGTAATGTTCTTTGCTCATATTCTTTATTTATTTAAATAGTCTTCTTCTAAAATGGCATATTCATAATTATCAACCCATTCACCACGAATGGGCAATATTTTACGGTGATGTGCCTCTTTTTTAAATCCTGTTTTTTCCAATACTCTTATAGATGCTTTATTTCCAACGGCACAGCCTGCAATTACTCTATGCAATTTTAACTGAACAAAGCAGCATTCCAAAACGGCTTGTAAAACTTCTGTTGCGTAGCCTTTGCCCCAGTATATTGGATTGAGTTTGTACCAAACTTCAGCAGAAAAATAATTCAATTTACCCAAGTTTATTCCCATTAAACCCATAAAATGGGATTCCTCATTTTCCAACAACCAAATATATCTTACTCTTGGTATCTCCAACTGTGCTTCCAGTAAAGGAAGAATCAATTGCTCCGTATCTGCAATACTTGCTGGTATTCCCATTGTATTGTATTCATCTACTTCGGGGATAATATTGAGTTGGTGTATCAAAGGAATATCCTCAATAGTAATATCTCTAAGCAATATTCGTTTTGTTTTTAACTCCATCTATTTATACATTTATTACACAATCATTATTTACTAATTAGCATCCATTCTTCCTTGCTTATCTCCAACCAATCACATTTCAAATCTTCCCACATAAATTTTTCAACAAATCTTAACCCGCACTTTTTCAATGTATGAAGAGAAGCTTTATTATCTTCATTGGCACAACCAATTATTTTGTCTAACTGTAATTTATCAAAACCATACTCAATAGCTGCTTTGGCTGATTCGGTGGCGTAGCCCTTGCCCCAATATTTAGGCATTAGTCGGTATCCTACATCATAATAATTAATTTGGTTGTTCTCATACTCCCTTATATACTTTAAACCGCTCCAACCTATAAAATTACCAGATGCTTTTTCTATAACCGCCCATCTGCCAATTCCATTTTCATTATACTGTTGAATAATAGACTGAATCACTTTTCGAATCTGTTCTATATCTTTCACCGGATTATTGCCTAGATATTTATGCACCTCTGGATTGGCATCCAACTCAAACATAGCATGGTCGTCTGTTGGAAGGATTTCTCTTAAAATAAGTCTTTCTGTTTCTATGTAAAATTTCATTTATTTAAATCTAAAATCGTTTCCATTAAAGGGTTCTGATAAATACTTATCTACAGTGCTATTGAATAAATCAGGATTGAGCTTAGCTAAACCATGTTTTTCATTGGGTAAAATACAAAGATTGGCCATATTAATATGCTTATAAATAAAAAGTATGTGCTGCTTTTTTCTAGTTCCTATTGCGAAGAACATGTTAAGATAAATGGAACTCAACTTATTTTTTCACGAAATCTACACCAACTCTCACTGGGTATCCAAAAGCATGATTAGCAATTCTTTGTGTGTAATTTGGTCTAATAGTAGTAATATATTTCAAAGATTTAAAGCCAAAATCCATTGGTAATGGTCCAATCGTTTCTATTCTTGTTATTTCAATTTTGTTGTCTAATATTATATTATTAGTAACATGAAAAATATGTGGTTTTATGTATACTGGTTTATATAAGAATTGTTCAAAATATTCCTTTTCTAATTTTGTGGTTGACAATTGTACCTTGAGGTTTTCCAATTCATCAGAATCCATTGAATCTTTTTCTTTAGTTATCAAATCACTTTCACTTCTTTCAAGAGTTATCCATGATATAACTTTACCATTAGGCAGAAAACTGATAAAAGCACTATCTCCCATTTTTAAAGCCAAATCTGATTTTATAGGATTTCCTTTTGCAAAATAAAAATTGTTTTGAATTTTTGAAGGCCTATAACAATCACAAAGCGCAGTTATACATATGTAATAATTGTGTTTGTCATCCACGAAAACATCTCCAAAATTTAATTTTTTTTCTAAAGATTTACTTTCAATTGAATTATAAAAAACATTCATATAAAACAACGCACTATCAGTTGGATTTTCAGTTATGCTTTCAGTCTCAGAATCTAAAAAATTTTTGTCCAATAATGATAGTTCTGAAGCTCTTAAGCTCATCGATGCGTGTTCAATAAGCAAATCTTTTATTAGATGTTTAAATGGTATATCAGATTTATCTTTAAATAAAATACTTTTTCTGTGAGCCAAAAGTGCTTCTTTAGAAATTTTCAAAAGATTCGAATCAATAAATGAGCTGCTTTTTGCAAATACGCCCTGCATCTCGAAACCTAATAACTGAGTAAAGCTTTCTTTATTTGATGATATTTGATTGGAGAATCTTTCAATTAAACTTGATGAATCAATATCTGCTTTTTCTTCTTTATTCTTTTGAATTATAGTTATTAAAGTATTGTTTAATACTAAAGAATTTGTTTCTGGAGATATTAATGAAGGTTTCACTGATTCAATTTCTGATTTACAATACGATTTATTAAATGCAAATTTCGATAATTTAAGCGCTTCAAAAATATCAGATTCATTGGTAGCATCTAAAATAATATCAACCAGGTTATATCCTGAATCATTTGATTTCAATTTAGGTAATATTTTACCTATAGCTCCTTTATTAAATACATCAAAATCTACTAGAATAGGATTTAAAAATTCTTCGAAAGCAGTAAGTTTTTTTTCTAATTCAATAAAATAATTTTCGCTTTTACCACTAAAATAACAATTTAAATTCTCATAAACAAATTCAATCCTAGGATTAGAAGTATAAATTGCGCAAAAATGAATACTGTTTTTGGAAATCACATCCAATAACATTTTTAAAGAATAGTTAGAGCCCTCTTGACCATCTAAATTCCAATCTAGCAAGACCAAATCTCTCCCATCAAATAGATATTTCTTTAAATCAAAATTATTTTCATCTCCTGTAACAAATTTGTGAACCGATAATGAAATACCGTTTGATTTAAAATTCTCATAAAGTAATTTTGATAAATCATTCTCATATTCACCATTTTCATTTTCTGAAGAATAAAAAGGTCTTGCCTTTTCATCAATAAATATTGCTGATTTAATATGGTTTCTAATAATTCCAAGTGCTATTTTTGGATAATTCATGTGTTCTATTTAAGAGGTTTAATAACAAAACAAGCCCCATTCAAT
>JANMIV010000488.1:0-14665 GCA_031375995.1 Bacteroidota bacterium | reverse complement strand
GATCCATCGTGTAGGCCATGGACTAATGGCTATCAACCATCAACTACTCCTTCCATTTACTATCAATCATAATCGTTACAGGATTATGATTGGTTAAGCCGATTTGCATATTGACACCAAACGAACCTGTGGCTAATTTTTTTGCCTAAAAGTTCTTGTAACTTCGCAATAGAACAGGTTTAGTTATGTAGTAACTGTTTTTTTTGAAGCACTCCTTGAGGTTCGTTTGACCTTCACTTTTAACTTACGCGATTTAAGAAATTCGCTAAATTCTTTTTCTTCTTTTAAAGTCAAAGGTTTGTTCACGAAAACAAAATCGTGGTCGTCCATTTTTTTAAAATTTGCCATGGTTAAAGTTTTTAAAATATTGTTTTACTAAAACTAATGCTTCTTTGGTGTCAATAAACATTCTATTGCCACCACCGAAAATTTGAGCTCCTAATGTTTGTTGGTAATGTTCAATTAATTGCGATTTGGCTACGAAAGAAACTACTCCATCATAACCTTTGTTAAACGAAACTTTACAAGCAAAAGCAACTAAATTTCCAGCAACACCTTTGTAAATCTTATGCTTGCCTTTGTTGAAACTTGCACTTTCAATGAGAGACATAAAAATATGATCGTGTTTATCAGCAAAACAAATTAGTCCTTGAATAATTGTTGAGTTGTTAAGTGTGGTTAGTTTGTAAACTTCGTTTGCAGGTTCTTTAAGCTCATTTTTCCAATCAAACCTCCAGTCAGCTTTTTTTATTTGCTTACTATCTTTCATTAAGATTCGTGTTACCTCGGTATCAAAAACTTCGCCTGTCAAAGAATTCTCAATGGAGTTCGTTAACTTATCTATCACAAAATCTAATTCAATTTCCTTGCGTTTTTTCACTAGTCAAATATATGAAATAAGTGTAAAAAAATGTTCACTAAAATACAAATATTCAAGATAATCAGTACCCCAAAAATGGAGACTAGGCATCAACTATTCCTTCCATTTACTATCAATCATAATTGTTACAGGATCATTATTGGTTAAACTGATTTGCACAACGACCACCAAAAATTCAATTGTAAGAATGTTTATATTAAAACGAAAAGCAATAACAGTAAAATTATCGGACAAGCAACAGTAGGAAATGCTTAAACTAAAAGAGTTTTACTTTATACTTAGCGGCCATCTTTTCTATTTGCTCCTGCGAAACACCATGTATATTGGTGTTTTCATGGTACTTTTCTACCGTTACCACATATACATGATAGTCGTATTGCGCTGCCATTTTAAAATAAGGTATTATTTCCCATTCTAAAGTAAAAGTATTGGCTACAAATACTTTTTCTAGCCCATTTTTAAGTGCTTCTTCTGTAAGTGTTTCACATTGTTTGTATGCCAAATGGTTTTGGGCGTAATCAAACAGATAAACTCCATTTTTATCTAAAAAATAGTCGTCAATACAAAAAACTGGGTATTTGCCTTGCTCAGATAGTAGGTGGGCTAGGCTTGATTTACCAGAGCCGGGTAGGCCACGCAATAATACCAACGACTGGTTTTTTTGTTTAAACAAGCGACTTACAATTTAAGGAACTATTATTTTATCCATTTCTAGCTTTGCCCATTCTTTGAGGCTACTTATTTGTTCTGCGCTCAAAACAGCATGCTTATGAATAAGGGTATAGGAATTTAAAGGCATTTCGCGTTCTTCCACTTGTTCTATTATTTCTTCCAGTTTGTGTTTTTTGCGTTTGGCAGAATAAGTGTTGAATATGGAAAAGTTAAGCTCTTCTTTGCCTTCATCTACATGGTGCTGCATCCAAAGTCCTATGGGTTGAATATGGGTGTACCAAGGGTAATTGGTGTGGTTGCTATGGCAATCGTAGCAGGAGTTTTGCAACAGTGCTTGTATGTTTTCGGGTGCTTTAATACTCGCAGAGTCAGCGGCATTATTGTTTGTAGCAGACTCGTTTTTAGTAGGTCTTATAAACTGAATAAGCACCAATATGGCTGCTAAGAGAATTAATATTTTCTTGATAATTGTGTTTTTCATAAGTTAAATAGGGGTGGCAATATAAAATAAAAGTACCAAGCTATTTGAAAAGTACTAAACAAGTAGGGTATTTGCTCAAATATTCCTTAATTGCGAAAAAAATTAGAATATGAAAATAATAGTACCAATGGCAGGCATGGGCAAGCGCATGAGGCCACATACACTTACCACACCAAAACCGCTTGTTCCTGTCGCGGGCAAACCCATTGTACAGAAACTAATTGAAGATTTAGAAAAAGTATGCGGAAAAGGCATTGAAGAAGTGGCTTTTATTATAGGGCCTAGCTTTGGAAAAGCAGTGGAAAAAGATTTGATAGCTGTGGCTGAAAAGCTGGGTGCTAAAGGAAGCATTTACTACCAACATGAGGCACTGGGAACAGCCCATGCTATAATGTGTGCCAAGGAAAGTTTAGATGGCAACGTATTGGTGGTTTTTGCCGATACATTGTTCAAAGCCGATTTTGTGCTTGACAGAAGCAAAGAAGGCATTATTTGGGTGCAAAAGGTAGAAGACCCTCGTCCGTTTGGAGTAGTGAAAGTAAACGCACAAAATGTAATTACCGATTTTGTAGAAAAGCCAGAAAACTTTGTGTCTGACCTAGCTATTATTGGTATTTATTATTTTAAAGATGGGGCTTATTTGCGCTCAGAATTGCAGTATTTGCTAGACAATAATATAACCGAAAAAGGCGAATACCAATTGACCAATGCCTTGGAAAACATGAAGGCAAAAGGCACCCAGTTTGAACCAGGAAAAGTTACCGAGTGGTTAGATTGTGGCAATAAAAACTCTACCGTTTATACCAATGGCCGTATTCTTTCATATATGCACGATGACAAAGAAAACATGGTGCATGAATCGGTACAAATGGAAGGCTCTGTTGTTATTCAGCCAAGCTATATAGGAAAAAATGTAAAACTAAACCGCAGTGTGGTAGGGCCTTATGCCAGTATTGGCGATGGCTGTACGGTTGAAAACTCCGTGGTAAGCAATTGCATAGTACAAACCAATACCAAACTGGTAAATGCTGTAATTGACAATGCCATGATTGGAAACAGCGTGGAATACCGTGGAGAGGCAAAAGACTTAAGCATTGGCGACTTTACCACGGTATTGTAGCTAATAAATCGTTTGGATTGCAAATTTGAACTAGTGGGCTAGTAAATTAGCAGGGTCATGCTGAGGAACGAAGCATCTTGCTTGTTCCAGCCAGTGCGGTTTACAAAACCGCACTTTATATTATAAGCATTTGTAATGCGAAAAAATAAAAGGCATTTAGTAGATTTCCGTAATGCTAAAACGGATTTCAAATTTGAACTAGAGGGTTGGAGTTTCAGCCTTTCATATCGTAGAAGCAAGAATCGTCAGGAAACTTAATATTGGGTATCCAAAATGGTTTTCCTTTCCAACCTTTTGAAATTTGTCCATTCACACGATACAAAGTAAGAACCAATGCTTTGTTTAATTTGTCGCCAATTTTTCTGTCAGTAGGCGATAACAATGTTCCTGTACTGCTTGAAATATCTCTATCCTTGCGAATTATTAGATAACATTTTGTACTTGGTCTTTTTACGCTCAAAGATTGTACACAGTTAGTAAACTTCTCATTGTCCCAATCTTCTATATCTTTACTGCCAGCGTATTTTAGAAGTTGCTGAACTGTTTCAAATGTTGTGATTTCTGTTTCCTTTTCGTCTTGATAAGATGAAAGTAAATCATCAACTTGTTCGGTATTTTCTTGAATTGGTTTGTTAGGGAAGAAGTTTACACCACCTGCAACAAAATTCAAGAACTCGTTATCTACAACATTTTTACGAGTAGGTCGTATGTTTTTAGGGTAAATCAACTGTACTCCGTCCAAGCCAAACTCTTCTATTTGTTTGATTAAAACACGATTAGAGTTGTTTAACTCGGTGAATAATCTATGTAGAGTTGGTGGAATATAAATTCTCATTAAACCCGCATCTCTGTCATAACCAAACATTCGGGAATGTTGCCAAAATGTATCTGCTTGTGGCGTTTTGGATTTACGACAATAATAAATCGTTTGTAGTTTGGATATTGTTATCCCTCTTCCTAAACTATTTCCACCAACCAAAATGTTATAACCTTTGTTATAATCTATTTCTATTGAAGATGTTGAATTGAGTATAACTGTCTTAATTTTTTGTTCAAACAATAACGAAGTTATTTGTTGTTTTATGTCTTCAAAATTTGTTATGTCTGGTTTTGACATTTGTAAATCAAGCCACGCTCTGCGTAGATTGTCTTCAAATATTGAGCTTTCTGTTTCTAATTCTTCAAGTAGGAAGTTCAAGTGCTCTCCAATTTTATTTGCAAATATCTCATGGTCATTTATCCTCACGCTTGGATGAATTAGAAAATTACAAGTGTCTTGTTGGTTTTCATTGCTATATGCACAAAGAACAAGAAATGACATTAAACTATCACGCAATCCCTGCGGTATAAATTCACTTTCTTGCTTAACTTTATCCAACTCCGTTTCTTCTGTGTAACGAATACAGTAAGATGTAGGCTCAGCGTAGAAAAAATCGCCACCTAAATAATTATCGCCAGGTTTGAAATAATTTACAAATGAGGGTTTCCAACCAGAAATTTCAGATTGCAAAAGTATTGATTGCGGTGTCGCTGTAACTTGAAAATAAATACTGCTACTTGCCAATTCTTTGATTGAAGCAAGATGATTATTGATTGTACTTACACGCGTTTTGTTTATCAATGTATTCAAACTTGCAGCATCCGCCTCGTCATCAATAATAACAATAGGATTTGATGAACAATAGTTTGAAGATGATAAATGATTACGCCATTTTTTCAGAATATTTGTATTCTTTTTGAGTACAATAAGAATGGGCTTCTTCAATTGCGAACTAAAAAACGGCACATCGTCATATTCTCCAAAAACATCAAAAGTTGTTAGGCTGCTGATTGCTCTTTCATAAGTTTGTTTCTGTAAGTAAACATTGTCGGTTGTAAGAAACAGAAAAACAGGAAAACCCTCATCTGCCAATTTTGCAATTACGCCCAATGTTTGAGCGGTCTTTCCACTCTGTACATTGCCTAATAAAAGAGCATTAATATTGTTTGTATAATCAAAGTGCTGCTGAATATTTGTATAAACAGAAGTAGATGTATCTGTAATTGTTCTTACTAGACCTTGATTGTCAATTTTATTTGTATATTCTAATAAATTATGACTACCCATTTTACTAAAATTCGATTAACCATAAATTGGGGTCTGTGGTTGCAGATAACTTCATTGTGCTTTTTCCGTATTGCGATAAAACATTTTCAGTTACAGGAGTTGCCAGTGTTAGTGAACCGCTTTGCTCTAACTTCCCTTTAATCCATTTTCCTAAAATGGTCAAATCATTTTGAGAACGTAAATTTTTGCTGTTTTGTCCGTTCGTTTCACAAGTGAAACGCCAACCGTCATTTGTTACAACATCAAATGTTCTATTTGTAGGATAATTAGGCAATCTTGTTATTGATACAGGAACAATAATCTCGACTTCATACCAAGGTCTTGGCATTTCAAAACCTCTCTGATTTAACCTGCCTTTACCAAAAAAACAATTTAAGTTGCTTTTAGCTTCCGTTTTCATTGGAATATCAAAAGTAATATCTGTTCTTGTTGTTAAAATTTTGGTTAGTTCTTCGTGTGAAACTTTACTTACTCCGTAGTGATTTTCTAATAGATCATTGTTTTGAATAAAACTATCAATTTGAAAATCAGTAATTGGTTTGCCAAGTTTGCCAAATAAACCTTGAATGGATTTATCTATTGTTTTAGCATTATCTCCGTCAAAGAAACAATCCGCCTCATAAATTTTGTATGCTGCAAAAATGCTACTTAAATTTGACGAGCCAACCATTGCTCCGAAGCATTGCTTTTCATCGTTAAATGAGTATAGTTTTCCGTGAAAACGCATTGCATTTGATAAATAAATAGCACCTCTATTTTGTTTTTGTAAAGTTTCATTCAATGCTAATGCACTGTCATATTGTTGTTTGGTAAAACCGTCAAAATAGTGCATACCTATTAGCATTTCAACGCAAGGTTTTTCATTTACCTCAACTATTTTCTTTAATTCAATTAAAGAAGCTGATGAAATATATCCTGTGGCAATTCTAATTTTTTCAGCTTTTGATAAATTATCAAGCCAAACTTTTGAGGTAGTTCTATTTGAAAATTTTGCAGGCTGGTAATTGGACAGTAATAACTCCATAATTGATAAATGTATTAAGCGGTTATCATTGCTAATCGTTCAGAAAATGGCATTGATATAAGTTCCTCTCTTAACTGTTTCAAATTAGTTGTTTTGTACTTATCCATAAAAAGAGGTAAAAGAGTTTTTGCCAATTCTTCAACTCCTTTTGGTGGTACTGCATTTCCAATTTGTCTGCGTACTTCTGTTGTCGAGCCCTCAAAAATAAAATCATCAGGGAAGGATTGTAGCCTTGCCCTTTCTCTATTTGTCAATGCCCTTGGTTCGGGATAGTGATAACCCCAAGTTCCACCACCACCTGCTGCAATAATCGTTTTTGCTGGTTCGTCAAGTTTTAATCTACGATAAACGTGGCTTATTAAGCCTTTTACATAAAGAGGGTGGTCTTTAGGTATATCTGTAAAGTTTCCGCCCTCTGGAATTAATTTCAACATTTCACGAGTTTTGTCAGATAATTTCAAAAATTCGTTATTGTGCTTAGCCTTTTCAACCCCTTCCATTGCTTCGCCTGCTGTAAAATAAGGTTTCTTTGTTCCCGTTCCGTGAGTTGTTTCTGGGTGTTCAAATTCAAAACCTGTATCTACCCTGATTCCGACAATCAAAACCCTTTCCCTGAATTGCGGCACTCCGTATTCTGCAAATTTATACAGCTTAGGGATAACGACATAACCAGGTTCAATTTTGTCAAAGTCCTCAATTATTTGCTGAATTGCTTTTTTTTCGTTTGCTGTCAATAATCCTTTTACGTTTTCAGCGACAAACGCTTTAGGTTTTTTTGCGTCAACAAAACGCAAAAAGCTTTTATATAGATTTCCTCTTTCGCCTTTTAATCCAGGTTGTTTCCAAATCATGGAAAAGTCTTGACAAGGAAAACCTCCTAAGATTAAGTCGCAATCGGGAATAGATTTATCTGTGTAGGGGTCTATGTCTTCAATGTCTTTTTCAACAATTATATCACCAAAATTTTTCCTAAAAGTTTCACAAGCCCAATGAGCAAAATCATTAGCCCAAACAGTCTCATAGCCCTGATTATGAAAACCAAGGTCAAGTCCGCCACATCCTGAAAAGAGGGACACTATTTTAGGTTTATATTTTATATTTTTACTCATTGACATGTACAACTAAATAATAAGTTTTTTAATGGACGAATGTAGCCAATTTTTTACGAGAAAATCAGGTTGAATAAAAACCTTATCAACATCTTTCGGCTAAACGTTTTTGGTTGCTGCATTACCAATAATTGTTTGGTGTCTAACCAGCCAGTGCGGTTTTGTAAACCGCACTTTATATTAAGCATTTGTAATGCAGAAAAATAAAAACTAGCGGGGTTATGCTGAGGGACGAAGCATCTTGCTTACATGTAATGGTCCATCTTGCTTTGTTTCCAAAGGCAAGAAGATTCCTACGGAATAACTCTTGGGGAATGAGGTTTTTCTCGTCAAGCTGAGGAACGAAGCATCTTGCTTGTTTAAACGAGTCCCGTTAGTAAAGGGAGCGTTCCTGCCGTTAGTGAACTGACGCAGTCGCTTTGAATGACGCTTACGCACAAATAAAAAAACAAACGATAGCTTGGTGAGGACACCAACCTAGGACAAAAATGGATTACAAATCTGAACTGGCGAGCAAAAATCATTACAGTAATGTATTCTTTTATTACAAAACGGTAATTTTTATTACAGCAATTGCTTGCCTTTTTACCTGACAGTAAATTGCATTACAGCAATTGGTTCCCAGTTTACAGGGCAGTAAATGGTATTACAGTAATTTGTTGCCGTTTTACGGGGCTGTAAATTACATTACAGTAATTTGTTCCCAGCTTACGGGGCTGTAAATAGCATTACATTAATTGGTTGCCACATTACAGGGCAGTAAATAGTATTACATAAATGGGTTCTTTTATTACAAAACAGTAAATTTTATTACACTAATTTGTTTATCCATAGCGTTATAGTAAGGTATATTACATTTATTTTCTATTGGCTTCATTTTTTGTACTAAACCATTCAACCCATACTTACCATGAACGAAAACAAGAATATGCCTCATAATGGGCAACTGCTCAAACGCATAATGGACGAAAGGCGCTTTACTCAATCGCAATTGGCGCATCAACTAGGTACACAAAATGTAACCATATTTAGGTTATTGGAAAAAGAGAGTATTACTAGCCAATACTTTTGGCGTGTAAGCAAGGCCATGGATATTAATTTGTTGAGCGTTTTGGCACAATTGCACCCCGTAAACACCCCAACGGCCAAAGAAGTAGAACTAGAAAAGCAGATATTGGATTTACAAAAAGAAGTAGCCATTTATAAAGAATTATTGAGAAGATAAAACGCAGCCAGGTGCGGTTATGCCGAGGAACGAAGCATCTTGCTTTTTTAAACAAGTTCCGTTAGTAAACGGAGCGTTCCTTCAGTTAGTGAACTGACGCAGTTACTAAGCTCAGGATGAAGATTCTGTATAAATAAAAAATAAACAATAGGTTGGTGAGGACACCAACCTTGGACAAATGCGGAAAAAATAAAAACTAACAGGGTCATGCCGTGGAACGCAGCATCTTGCTTGTTATAAATGGGAGTAAACAAAGACGCCATTGCATCCATAGCCTCTGGCTTTAAGGGGCATAAATGCCATCCACCATTAACAAAACTCTTATTTTTTTCCATTAAAATTGGCTTACCTTTGCCCGTATTATGGCACATAACACAATGAACCTGAGCAAAAGTGATTATTTTATAGAATTAGAACATGAATTTGGTGCACACAATTACCACCCTATTCCAGTGGTGATAGAAAGAGCAGAAGGCATCTACATGTACGATGTAGAGGGCAAACAATATTTTGATTTTCGTTCTGCTTACAGTGCTGTTAACCAAGGGCATTGCCACCCACGCATTATCGCTGCCATGCTTAATCAAGCGCAAAAACTAACGCTTACTAGTCGTGCTTTTCACAATAACTTATTGGGCGAATACGAAAAATATATAACTAACTACTTTGGTTTTGACAAAGTACTCCCTATGAATACAGGGGTAGAAGGTGGCGAAACAGCTATTAAATTAGCCAGACGTTGGGGGTATGATGTAAAGGGAATTGCGGAAAACAAGGCGGAAGTAATTTTTGTAGAAGGCAATTTTTGGGGTAGGACTATGGCGGCCATTTCGTCAAGCAACGACCCAAGCAGTTATAAAGGTTTTGGTCCGTACATGCCCGGATTTAAGTTAATTCCTTACAATGATTTAGGCGCATTGGAAAGCACTTTTAAAGCCAATCCCAATATTTGTGCTTTTATGTTTGAACCCATTCAGGGCGAAGCAGGAGTAGTAGTGCCAGACGAAGGTTATTTAAAAGGAGTAAGAGATTTGTGTAGCCAATATAAAGTATTGATGATAGCCGATGAGGTGCAAACGGGTCTTTGCCGCACAGGTAAAATGTTGGCTTGCGACCATGAAGGGGTGAAGCCAGATATTTTGATTTTAGGAAAAGCACTTTCCGGTGGAACAATGCCTGTAGCTGCGGTATTGGCCAATGATGAAATAATGTTGACCATAAAACCAGGCGAACACGGAAGCACGTATGGAGGTAATCCGTTGGCATGTGCCGTGGCTACCGAAGCACTAAAGGTTTTAGCCGAGGAGCATTTGGCAGATAACGCAACCGCAATGGGTAGTGTATTCAGACAAAGAATGACTGATTTAACGCAAAGAACGCCACTTATTAGTGCCGTAAGAGGAAAAGGATTGCTCAATGCCATTGTAATAATGCCATTTGGCGACAATAAAACGGCCTACGATGTTTGTTTAATGTTAAAAGAGCATGGTTTGTTGGCCAAACAAACGCATGGTGATATTATCCGTTTTGCGCCCCCTTTAACCATTAACCAAGAGCAAATGCACCAAGCCTGCGATATTATTGACGGAGTAATAATGGGTTTGTTGGGATAGAATTGTTGGGTCAATTCTTTCATTTGTAATTATTTGTGTACACTTTTGTTAGGGCGGTACGCTAAAGAAGGAAAGGGTATAAGCTATAAAATGATATCCATAAGTAGCCTATAGAATATTGTTTACAAATAATTTTTTTTGTAATTCTTTATTTCTTTTGAGTAAAATTGAAGATAAAAGTTATTTTTGAAATACACCATGGCAACAAATAAATTAATTCTTTTAGCAGACGATCACGTAATTATAAGAAGAGGCTTAAAAGTCATCCTTGATAATTATTTTGAGAAAGAAGTGCTTATTGAGGCAGATTCAACCAAAGAAATACTGTCTAAATTAGCAGATTTTGAGGTAACGCATATGATTCTTGATATGCAACTGATAGGCTCAAATGTAATTGATATATTGCCAGAATTGGTTAAAAATTATCCGCATATACCAATTCTTATTTACACCATGAGTTCGGAAGAAATTTTTGGTGCTAGGTTGCTCCAGATGGGTGCCCGCGGCTTTTTAAGCAAACAAACAGAAGAAACAGAAGTGGTTAGAGCACTCGATCTCTTTTTCCAAGGACAAACGTATATTAGTAATGTGCTACAAGACATTTTAAGCGATAAAAAGTTTGCCACCAAAATAAATCCGCTCTTAAGCTTATCTGAAAGAGAATTGAGTGTAATGGGTCATTTATTAAAAGGGGAATCTGTTAAAGATATAGCAATTTGTATGAATTTGAAGGCAACAACCATTGCCACCTATAAAGCGAGAGTTTTTCAAAAAACAGGAGTAGATAATATTATAGATTTAAGAAATATTACAGATTTGTACAACGCTAAGAGCAGTTAAAATGAGGGCTTTCTTGCTTTTTATTGTTACGCTATTCAGTTTAAACAGTTGGGCACAAAAGGAATATATTTCGTATCATTTTAATCAAAAAAATGGTTTACCACAAAGTTCGGTTAATGATTTAAGATTTGATAATAACCTGTTTTTATGGATTAGCACAGAGGCTGGCTTAGTTAGATATGATGGAAACGCCTTTCGTTCGTTTACGGTTGAAAGTACTCCATTTATAAAAAATGATAGGTTTAGGTGGATAATATCCTCACCCCAGAATCAGCTTTTTATTAGTAACTCTTCGGGAACCATATACACAACCGAAAATAACAAAGTAAATAAGACTCCTTATTACTTAAATACTTCCAATAGGTTTGTTGGTAAGCTTCCTCCTTTGCCTTTATTCAAGTTTTTGCAAAAAGTATTTGACGATTCAATCAATAAATGGCGTTTAACACAAAACTTTGTTATTGGCAATTACAAAAACAACCATGTACTTGGCAAAAGGTATATTTATATACAAAGAAGTGAGAATTGGGTTGATAGCATAGCAACACCACCTGATTTGTTGGGCATTATGAGTTTTAATAATGCCACCTATGTGTATAATAATAAGTATGTTTTTTATGTAAATGAAAAAAAGAGAAGATTAGAAACGACTACATTGGTGCTTTCTGATTCCTGTAACAATGTGGTTTATAACAACAACAAATTTCCAATTCTTTTTGACGGTAAAAGAATTTTTATTGTACAACAAGGCAAAAGCAAAAGAGAATTGACGCTTGCATATAAAACCAATATTCAGCATTTGGTAAGGGGCGATATTAGTAATATTGCTTATAACGAGCAGGAAGATATTTTTGCTATCGGATCCAATACAAGTGGTTTATATGTGTTAAAACCTAAATATTTTTCTACTTTAGCTTACGCATACGCCAATTCAAAAAGTGCTTCTACCACTTTTTATGGACACGTTGCATTGAACGATTCTACTTTGCTTACCACATTTGGTTCGGAACTTAATTTAACCATTTCAAAGGCTTCAAAGTACAATTTAAAGCAGGTAAACAAGCAAACAATATACTTTGACAATAAAGGCGTTTTATGGACTTGTAGAGGGGATACTGTTTTTTATCAAAGGAAAGACAAAGAACGGGTTGCCATAGCTACCTCAATTGGGTATCCTTTTCACAATATATTGGCATTTGGAGATAGCATTCTTGCTATTGGCAATCAGGGTTTTGCTTTGTTTTATAATTATAAGTGCATTTATGTAAGTTTGTTACCCTTTAAAAGCAGACTGAATACTACAGATTCCTATGCTATTATAAAAGACAAAGGTGCTTTCGTATCATCTAATGACTTTATATATAGAATAGATTTTCAAAAAAGTGGCTTTACAGTTAAACAATTATTTTACTATCCCAATGTAAGGCATTTGTATGCCTATAAAAACTGGATATTGGGTACAAGTTACGGAAATGGCTTATTTGTAATCAGCAAAGGCAAACTCATTAGATTGCCCATTGATAGAAATATGTATTTAAAGAAATCACATAGTGTTCAAATTACCGAAGAAGAAAATATATACATAAGTACCAATAATGGACTTTTCTGTACTTCAGTTCAACAGGTTGAAAATTTTGTTAAAGATACTAGCATTGGTATTTATTATAAATATTACAATGAAAATGAAGGCATAGAAGATATTGAATTCAATGGGGGCTGCTTGCCTAGCAGTGTTGCGTTAAAAAATGGTTATTTATCGTATGCAAATATTGGCGGTTTAGTACTTTTTAAACCGGCTGATTTAAAGGTAAACCGGCCATTTGTAAACCGGCTTTTTTTCGATAAAGTTTTTTTCGATAAAGTAGAGCAACCTGTAAGTGACAAGATGCTTATACCTGCCAATGCGGAGAATGTAAGTGTAAATCTTAGCGCACCCTTTTGGCAAAATCCAAGTAATTTACAAATGGAGTACAAATTAGTCGGTTTCAATAAAAGTTGGAATCCTATTATCAACATAAACGAACCATTGTCATTTACTAACTTATCTGCTGGTAATTATACTTTAATAGTAAAAATTCACACAGGATTTACTCCTTCAAGCATTGGTTTTTTTAGATTGAGTTTAAAAAAAGCCCCTAAGTATTACGAAACTTTCTGGTTTATATTGGGAAGTATCCTTATTGTAGTATTGTTGGTATATTTACTTGCTAAGGCGTATAGTCAAAACCTGGTAAGGAGTAACCTACTGTTGGAAAAAAGCGTGAATGAGCGAACTGCCGAACTTTTGGCCATAAATGATAGTTTGAAAGCATCTGAACAGGAATTAATACAATCAATTCGAGTAAAAAGTAAGCTTATTTCCATTATTTCACATGATATTGTAACACCCCTTAAATTTATTTCCATTGTTTCACGCAACTTTAAGTCTTCTAGCGAAGAACATACACCAGAAAAGGAAGTAATAAGAGAAATACACCATACTTCGCAAAAACTATTCGACAATGCACAAAACATTCTCAATTGGATTCGTTACCAAAATAATTTAATAGTTGCCAATAAAACCAGTGTATCCGTTTATGCCATTACCGAGGATATAGCAGAACTTTTTGTAGAAATGGCCCATATGCGTAAGAATACCATTATTAATGATGTAAACATGGATGATATTGTGCAGACGGACAAAACAATACTTTCCATAATTCTGCAAAATTTAATATCCAATGCCATTAAATATACGCATAGTAGTACAATTAGAATTGAATCTTTTTATGAAAATGGAAGGTTCTCTATGAGTGTTTCAGATGACGGACCTGGCATAAGTGAAGAAAATTTAGACCGTATAGAAAGCATAAAGAGTAAAGCAAAAACCAATATGTTTGAGGATAGTACCGAAGGGACAGGCTTAGGCTACATTATTATTTTTGAGTTAGCGGAGCTTATTAATGCAGAAATTGCTGTTAAAAGTGAAGCCGGTAAAGGCACTTGGATTACTATCTCTTTGTAATTCCTGTTTTGTTTATAAACTGCCAACCTAAAGCAAATTCAACAAAATCAGAATCAAGTGCTAATTTTGATGTGAAACCTCCTTTAAAATAACAACCCCAAAATATATTTTTGTACGCATTATGCGTAAGTCCAAATCGCATGTAAATATCCTGACTTACAATATCTTTATTATAAATGAAATGAAACAACTGAAAGGGCAGTGAAAGCTGCCCAATATGGAGTTCATTGCAAATGCCAAATGCCATTAATAACTTGTCTTGTTCCTTTACTTCACTAACCAAGAGAGCATTGTTCTTTTTTAACGCAGCCGATGCATCATAGAATAAATCAAGACCAATCCCTATATTGTATATTTTTGTGATGGGCTTTATAAACGCATGGTGTGAAGTAAATAAGAAAAACCGTCTGGTATTGGCAAAAGTACCAAGCTCCCTATAAGAGCCTGCTAAGTATGTCCTATAAAACCATTTCTGATTATCTAGTTTTAAATCCCATGGAGTTCTTCTGTTATAAGGAACGGCTTTAAAAAAGTAACTAAATCCACCTTTTAAATAATAGATATGAAATCCGCCATTCGGTATTTTTAAG
>JANMIV010000484.1:0-2887 GCA_031375995.1 Bacteroidota bacterium | reverse complement strand
TACATCTTTCTGCTTTTTACTATTTTATAAGTCGTCAATACTGCTACTAAACTTCCGATAAATAAAATACCTAATACTTCTAAATAATTGATAATAATATATTGCATAAGGTATAAGCAAAACACTATAGCTGCTATAAAGGTAAAAATAGGCAAATTATATGACCAATGAAGTGCATTGTATTGATACATTCTGGTTACCTTTCTAGGTAATTCCACTTTTAAATGCTCATTATCAAATTGCTTATAATCGTACACATAATCATTACTTGGTGCTAATGGGTTCTGATTTAATAGTAAACAGAGGTGCGCAAATGAATTGGGAAAAGCCTTTTTTAAGTCCTTAGGGTTTTCAAAAAACGCCTCTATCATCCTTGAAAACACATAATCGTTAGAACTATTTGCTCCAACAAATTGGTTGGTGTAAATATTATTATTGCTCTCTTTCTCAAAAACAGAAAACCATACATCTAAATAACTGGCAAAATGCTGATCAAAGTAATATCCATTTCTTACTGTTTGGGTCAATGCCATTCCTAGTTGAAAAAAGAAGATATTTTCACTGTCATTGCGTATTAAATGTCCCTCTGAAAATTTCTGCCAGGAAATGATAATCATCTTTTGGTTATACGTTAATCCATCATTTGTTTCACTACCATCTTTTAGAGAAAATGAACTGGGATAAACGTATATGTATTCGTACCCCGTTAAAAAGTATTTTTTGAAACCAAATGTTAGTTGCACTATATAGGACAATAAAATTTGTCTCATATCGTCTGTAACATCTATTCCTTTACCAATAACAATTAGTTCCTTTTCTATTTTCAGAAGTCGCCTTACAAATTTATGCTTGGCTTTAGGACTTAATTCGCGGTAATACAAATTGAATTTTTCCAACAAATTGCCGACCAGTATTTGTCTGCTATTACTTGTAAAAAAATTCATTATTTTCAAAATGGTGCTAATTGATTAAAACTTTACTTCTTCTACTATTTTTCCAATTAAACTGGTAATGGTTACCCGTTCAATTAATACTTTTACGTATTGCCCTCTTTGGTAATGTTCTCTTGGGAAAATAACTATTTTATTCTGGTCATTTCTACCTCTAAAATCTTGATCTGATTTTTTAGATTCACCTTCAATAAGCACGGTTTGAATGGTACCAATTTCCGTGGTATTTTTAGCTATACTAATTTTATGCTGTAAATTAATTATCTCCGTTAACCTTCGGGCTTTTACTTCTGCTGGTATATCATCTGCATACCTCCTTGCAGCCAAAGTGCCTGAACGCTCGCTGTATTGGTACATAAAGGCAAAATCAAACTGTCCATATTCAAATAAGCTCAAAGTGTCTTGATGTTCTTCTTCTGTTTCAGTACAAAATCCAGTAATTACATCGGTAGAAATGCCGCAATCTGGAATGACTTCTCTTATTTTATCCAATCTCATTTTGAACCAATCTCTGTCGTAAGTTCTATTCATCATTTTTAGAACTCTTGTGTTTCCAGATTGCATAGGGTAATGGATATAATTACATATATTATCGTACTTTTTAATGGTGTATAGTACTTCGTCTGTAATATCTTTGGGATGTGATGAGGTAAAGCGCACTCTTAAATCAGGGCCTATAAGAGCTACTTGCTCCAATAACTGGGCAAATGTATAAGTGATATTGTCTTGCTCATCTTTTATTTTATAAGAATCTACATTTTGCCCTAGTAAGGTTACTTCTTTATAGCCTTGCTTATATAAATCTCTGGCTTCAGCAATAATTGATTCTGGCTCTCGGCTTCTTTCTCTACCTCGTGTAAAAGGAACCACGCAAAATGAGCACATATTATCGCAGCCACGCATAATGCTTATAAAGGCAGAAATACCATTGCTACTTAAACGCACAGGAACTATTTCGGCATACGTTTCTTCCCGGCTCAAAAGTACATTCATGGCTTTTTGTCCATCCTCTACCTGTTCTATTAAACGGGGTATATCGCGGTAAGCATCGGGCCCAACTACTATATCTATTATTTGCTCTTTTTCTAATAATTGGGTTTTTAAACGTTCAGCCATACAGCCTAAAACGCCTACTATCATGCCCGGATTTGTTTTTTTCTGGTGCTTTATTTCTCGTAAACGGCCCCATACGTGTGCTTCTGCATTATCACGAATGGAGCAAGTATTTACAAATACAACATCTGCTTCTTGAATATCGTTGGTAGTTTTAAATCCCTTGTCTGCCATTATAGAGGCCACCACTTCGCTATCAGCCAAGTTCATAGCACATCCATATGTTTCTATATATAAGTTTCTGGTAGCATCTTTTATTGCTATATCTGCTGTTACGCCTCTCATTTATTTTTTATTAGGGTTGCAAATATAAATAATTATGTCAGTATGGCAGTATTTTTTTTGATTTATTGCTTCCCGTTGGGGTAATTTTGTTAAACGGTTATTTGGCTCTTTCAGATTGATTTATGGTCTAAAAATGGGATGTTTCTTCACTTACTAATTAGTAATAACCCATTTGCTATGTAAACAAGTCTTCATATTGAGCTTATCTGTCAATTGGCTAAAAATAAAAAAGTATATATTCGTCCGCTATGAAGGTAAATGATGTAATTGAAATTTTCGAGCACTATGCCCCACTCCATTTACAGGAAAGTTATGACAATAGTGGCTTAATTACGGGAAACAAAGGGCTAGATATTTCTGGGGCATTAATTACCTTAGATTGCACGGAGGAAGTTGTAGATGAGGCAATTGCAAACCATTGTAATCTAATAATTGCCCATCACCCTATTGTTTTTAGTGGTTTAAAGAAAATAAATGGTAAAAATTATGTGGAAAGGGTCATTATAAAGGCCATTAAAAATGATATAGCCATTTATGCC
>JANMIV010000466.1:0-1285 GCA_031375995.1 Bacteroidota bacterium | reverse complement strand
GATTTATTATTTAAAATATGTAAATTCTATTTTGGTACTTTGACGTTTTGTTATGTTGTAGAGCCAAGCTCTATGTTGGTTCAATTAGCTACTCCAAGCTGAAGCTTGGGGCTATATTAAATAGGCGTAAAGAATCAACTGCTGTTCTTTACGCCTATTTCTTATACTATAACTGAGAATTTCTAAAACGGATTAATCCAAATGTATATTTTTATCCAATGTTTCTGCCGAATTTGTTCCAATAAACACTTTAAAATCGCCACTTTCAGCTTTAAAATCCATATTTCGGGTAAAAAAAGCTAAATCTTTATCTGTAATCGTGAAAGAAATTGTCTTTTTTTCGCCTGCTTTTAGATACACTTTTTGAAAACCTTTGAGTTCTTTTAAAGGTCTTGTGGTACTACCGACCAAGTCACGAGTGTAGAGTTGAGCCGTTTCTTCGCCATCGTATTTACCTGTATTAGAGATAGTTACGCTGATTTTTACGCTTTCTCCAAATTTAAAATTGGTTTTGTCCACCATCAAATCAGTATATGCAAAAGTGGTATAGCTCAAACCATAACCGAACGGAAATTGCGGAGAATTTGGCATATCTTGATAGCGACTGCACCATTTGAAATTTTTGTCTTCGGGCTGTGGACGACCTGTATTTTTTGCACTATAAAAAATCGGAACTTGCCCTACGTGGCGTGGAAAAGTCATAGGTAATTTTCCACTTGGATTATAATTTCCAAACAGTACGTCTGCAATTGCATTGCCTGCTTGTGTACCGAGAAACCATGTTTCTAAAATGGCTGGACAATTTTCTGCCAAATACGGAATTGCCAACGGGCGACCGTTCATCAAAACAACTACAAGAGGTTTGCCTGTTTTCATCAATTCTCGCACCAAATCCTCTTGTACTCCTGGAATAGAAATTGTGCCTCGGCTTGCTGCTTCGCCCGACATATAGGCTGCTTCGCCAATTGCTACAACGATTACATCTGCTTTTTGTGCGGTTGCAATTGCTTCTGCAAAACCAGTTTTATCCATTTTTTCAAAATCACAACCCTTTGATTTTAAGATAGTTGCGTTCGGAGCAACTTTTTTTACGCCTTCTTCCAAACTTACACAATCGTTGAAATTGCCTGCGCCACTCCAAAATCCCATCAATTCACTTTTGTTGTCTGCCAAAGGCCCTATCAAGGCAATCGTACCATTTTTCGCCAAAGGCAAAATATTTTTTTCATTTTTTAATAAAACAATTGATTTGCGTGCAGCATCTAAGGCGATGTCTTGATTTTTT
>JANMIV010000454.1:0-2392 GCA_031375995.1 Bacteroidota bacterium | reverse complement strand
AGGTTATAATGGATAGGGTATATAGCACTACTTTGTTTGTAGTCTGTTGTGTTGTAATTGCTAAGTGCCGCAGTATTGTACCAAGTGGTTAATTTAAAAACATGTTTTTGTTGCATATAGTGTCCATTTAAATGCAAGCCTGCTTTTACACCATCATAATTATTGTACCACACATCAGGTCGCCATTTCAATATATAATGTTTCCTATCAGGCGGATTACGAAACATATAATCAAAAGTAAAAAGGATTGGTTTTTTGTAGCTGTTGTTAAGCTGGTTTATATCTGCCAGTCGGTAACTAGGGTCTATTTGCACATTGCGTAGTTTTGCTCCTGCGGGCAATTGTACTTTGGCTGTATAGGTCTCATTCAATACACCCCAACCTTTCCAGGTAGGCAATAAAATGGCATTGCTTGGTTTTTGGTAATACGTATTGGGTATAGTGTATGCGTAACTGCTATCTTTGGTATAAACTGTAAAATCTACAGGCATTTGCATAAGCCCTTTGCGCTTAAAAGTAATTTCGTATTGGCCAGCGTTTTTTTGCTTTACTTTTTCTATGCTGTAATCTATGTGTTTGCTGGTTTCAAGCCATTGGTCAAAAAACCAGTTCAAATCTGTTTTGGTATATTGTATTATACTGGCTCTAAAGTCTTCAAAATAGGGGTGAGCCATTTTCCATTGGTTAAAGTAGTTTTGCAAAGCCGCTAAAAACAGTTTTTCGCCCAATACATATTGCAAATTATACAACATAGTAGCTGTTTTGTAATACACGTTTCCATAGCCTCCACCATGGTTCAATGCCCCATTAAAATCATCGCTATGTGTATTCAACGGTGGGTCATCATCGTTCATGGCATCGCGTATATAGCCTAAGTAAACATTTTGGTCTAATAGTGGCATAGGACGGTAGTATTTTTTTATCAATTTACTTTTGGTATTTACTATAGGCTGTTCTTGGGTAAGCCTGCTCATGCTCCAATGGGTTAAAAACTGGGTAAATCCCTCGTCTAAACTGGCTCTGTAGGTTTCATTATTGCCCACCATACCAAAAAACCAATTGTGTCCTATTTCATGTGCAAACAAGCCGTAATAACTAGGGCTGCGTCCGCCATCAAGCGTAATCATGGGGTATTCCATGCCATCAGCCGCATCAGCCACTATCATTTTAGGGTAAGCGTATATGCCAATATCATTGCTGTAAAGTTCCACTACTTTGGCGCAGAAAAAGGCGGCATCTTGCCAACCACTAGCATGTGGTTCTTGTACCAAAGCTATACAGCGAATGGTTCTGTTATTGTCTTTTGGCAAACTTAGTTTTACTTCGCCTATTCTGTAAGTAGGGTCGGCTGTCCAAGCAAAGTCGTGGGTGTTTATGGAGCGAAATCTCCATGTTTTGGTGCTTCCATCCCTTTTTATCAAAGTACTGTCTGGGGCAGAATCCCAAGGTTTTTTCTCAAAATTTTTAATATCAAGTTTGGCTCTCAGTGTTTCTGGTAAAACTTCACTTTCATTTTGTAATTCGCCTGTACCATCCATTATATAGTTATTGGGAAAAGTAAGTGCTACATCATATTGTCCAAAATCGCCATAAAACTCCTTGCCCAAATGCTGATCTGTTTCCCAACCAAATTTTCTATCATATACGCATATACGCGGATACCAATGCACCCCATTATAATGCTTGTTTCCCCAACGGTCTTTATACAGCTTCATGCGCCTGCGTTGGTTACCACCATCATCAAAATAAGTATTAAAATCAATAGTAAAGGTAACAGACTGATTGGGTAAAAGTGGTTCGCTTAGCAATACTTTCATAATGGTATTATCTATGCTAAAACTGAGCTTTTGCTCATTGGCTTTTATGGATTTAATTTCTGTTCCTTTCCCTGCTATTTCGTATTTGCCAAAGCGTTGTTTAAAGTTATTGGCTAAGTTTAAGTTTTCCAAATAAGCCCCTTTGGTAAAAGCATTTTGGTACAAGTGGAAATATACAAAGCGCAAAGTATCGGGCGAATTATTGTAATAAGTCAATACTTCGTTTCCTTCTACTACATCCGTTATATCATTAATGGTTGCATTGATGGTATAATGTACATCTTGCTGCCAATAGCCTACAAAAGGCATTTTGTTTTTCCAATAATAGGGATTATTGGCGCTGCGGTATTCATTGGTTTGCCCTTGGCAAATATCCAAACTAAACAAGGTAAGAATAAGGAAAGTAATGTGTTTATTCATGCCATAAAAGAAATATTATTTACACAGATAAACAAATGATATAAAATTAGAGGCTTTAATTCCGTTCTAGCAATCAAAACTGTAAAAACTTGTTATTAGCGAATTACAACAGTTTACGGCATAAAAAAGGCCGCTTTTAAAGCAGCCTTCTTTTC
>JANMIV010000449.1:0-5778 GCA_031375995.1 Bacteroidota bacterium | reverse complement strand
GAAGCAGATCCCCCATAAAAGAAAATAACAATCCCGCAAAAGCAGGGAGATTCATATTTCGCCCTGCTTTTTCTGCCGAAGCATACAGGTAAAAAGCCAACAAAGGGAGTAATAAAAGTTTTGGCTGCGGGAGTTAAAATTACTTTTACCTCAGCACCGGCTTTTACCAATAACCTAACCAAAAAAGCCGCTTTATAAGCGGCAATGCTGGCACTTACAGCCAGTATAATTTTTTTATTCTCCATTGAATACCATTTAGGTAAAGTATAAAATAGGTTTTAAAATAAAGCTTAACCAATACTTATACATTGATTAAGCCTTATTACTATTTTAAATATTAAAATTCGCGGCCAACTTTAGCCGGATTGTTATAATATATTTTACCATTCATAAACTCCTCTGTAGCAATTAAAGTAGCTTTAGGAAGTTTTTCATAGTAGTTTGAAATTTCTATTTGCTCACGATTTTCGAAAATTTCTTCCAAAGTATCGCTGTCATTGTCAAACTCATTTAATTTATTATGAAGCTCTTCTTTCATTTGTGCTGATATTTGGTTGGCACGTTTTGAAATAATTGCAATTGTTTCATACAAATTACCTGTTTCAGCTTCTAACTTACGCATATCGCGTGTTACAGTGGTAGTAGGTACACCTTGGTAGTTGTGATTTAAATTTGCCATTACTTTTATTTATTTGTTTTTAATTTATTCAAGGCCAATTCTGCCTTTTGTTTTATTGTTCTTGCATTGGTCATATACTTACTACTTTCAGTATAATATTCCGTAAATTCTTCAAAAGCTGTAATGGTTTCTTGAAATCTTTCCACCTGCTTTTCTGGTATGCTATTTTGCGCCAACATGTAGTTTGACCTCAAAATTAAATAGTCTATCTCTTCTCTTTGTGGTACTTCAGGAAAATCGTTTACTACATTTCTTAAAGCCACTATTGCACTTTTGTACTCTCCAATATTATAATACAACTTGGCATTACTGTATGCCTTTAGCGACAGTTTTGCCCTTAATTTATCTAAATACTTGTTACACTCTTCTACATACTTACTATCAGGATATACGCTTACAAATATTTTGAAAGTTTCTATTGCCTTGTATGTGTCTGTTTGGTCTAACTCTACTTCCTGCGATTCCAAATAAATACAATATGCATTCATATAAAGGGCTTCTTCGGCATTTTGATTGGTTGGATATGTTTCGTAGTATATTTTATACCTGTATCCCGCCAAACTATATGCTTTTAAACCAAAATCGCACTGTGCCTGATAAAATAAAATACGTTCAGCCATTGGTGTATTGGCCACCTCATTCTCTATTTGGTCAAATAAACTCTGAGCACGGTAAAAGTCTTTCTTTTTAAAAAAGTAATCCGCCACATCAATCTTATTTTTTAAATCTGGATTTTTTAGGGCTTTTTGGAACTTGCTTTTACAAGACCCAAATAGTAAACTTACAATAATTAAAGCTAAACTTAAATACTTCATTTTTACAGAACTGCGAAAGTAGGGTTTTTGGTTTGAATTTTAAAACTTATTTTCGTTTTTTACCATGACACACAAATCGCAGCTATCTTACACCATACTAACATCTATTGTGCTGATATTGTGCTGCTTAAATTCGTGTGCGCAAAATAAAACAGTATTTGCTTCCGATAGTTTAAAACAGAAAAGAAACGATTCACTACAAACAAAAGTTACAAATACCAGCCCAATACCACATACTTTAAAGGCGGATAGTATTATAAACTATGCTAAAAAATTTATTGGATTAAATTACCGAAGAGGTGGAACTTCCAACCGGGGTTACGATTGCAGTGGTTTTACCATGATGATTTTTGCCAAATATGGTACTCGATTACCCCATACCAGTGCAGGCCAAGGGCTAATTGGAGTAGAGGTAAACACAAAAAATATACAAAAAGGCGATTTAATATTTTTTAGGGGCCGAAACAGAAGGGGTTCGCGCATTGGGCATGTTGGCATGGTTGTTTCTGAAAAAGGAAAACCTGTTGTATTTATCCATTCATCCGTTGGCGATGGAGTAAGATATGACAATTTGGATAGTCCGTACTACAGAAAAAGATTTGTAAAAGTAACCCGAGTGGTACGCTGGGAGCAATAAACTTATTGAAAAGTAAATAAGTATTACCGTTAAATACAGAATATAGCTCCTTGCTTGCATAATTTACCATACTTGCTATATTGCCATTCAAAAAATACAATATATTTATGAGCGTTTGGCGAAAAAAACCGATTAGTGCCTTTGAGGCCGAAATGAAAAAAGGCGGGCTTAACCGCGTTCTTACCAAGTGGGGTTTAACCTCTTTGGGAATTGGAGCTATTATTGGTGGAGGAATTTTTACTTTAACGGGTATTGCAGCACACGATTACGCAGGACCCGCTTTGGCTTTATCGTTTGTAATTGCTGGTATTGGTTGTTTGTTTGCCTCATTGTGTTATGCTGAATTTGCTTCAGTATTGCCCGTAGAAGGCAGTGCTTACAGCTATGCCTATGGTACGGTAGGTGAGCTTTTTGCTTGGTTTATTGGCTGGAATTTAATACTAGAATACATGATGGGTGCTACCACTGTGGCAGTAGCCTGGAGCGGTTATTTTGTCAAGTTGCTTCATTTGTTTCATATAGAATTTCCTATTTGGCTCTGCAACGATTTAGCAACAGCTATAGACAAATGCACGAAACAAGGCATAGAAATTCCCTCTTTTGCATTCAATTTGCCCGCATTCTTAATTACTTGGGTTGTTACTTCTATTTTGGTAAAGGGCATAAAAGAAGCAGCAAGCACCAATAATGTAATTGTAATTATAAAAATAGCAGTGGTTTTATTTGTAATTATAGCAGGTGCCTTTTATATTAATGTAGAAAACTGGATACCTTTTATTCCAAATGAAGTAGCTGAATTAGATGTAAATGGAGTGGCAACTGGTAAAATTAACTTTGGTTTTGGAGGTGTATTAACGGCTGCTACTATTGTGTTTTTTGCTTATATTGGTTTTGATGCGGTATCCACGCAAGCAGGAGAAGCTATAAACCCTAAAAAAGATGTGCCATTTGCCATTATTGCCTCATTGGTTATTTGTACTATTCTATATATTTTGGTTTCACTGGTGCTTACAGGTATGGTTAAGTATGATGTACTAGATAAAGCCGCTCCTGTAGCCTCGGCATTTAGTGAAAAGGGATTAACATGGGCCGTATTCATTATTACCATTGCTGCCACTGCTGGGCTTACCTCTGTAATGCTGGTAATGATGCTAGGACAAACACGTATATTTTTAGGAATGGCCAAAGATGGTTTATTACCCAACTTTTTTAAAGCACTCCATCCAGTATTTAAAACACCTCATAAAAGTACTATACTAGTTGGCGGTATTATTTCTATTGTTGCCGCTTTTACTCCAATTGAAAGGGTAAGTGAAATGTGTAGCATGGGAACTCTACTGGCTTTTGCCATGGTTTGCGTAGCGGTAATGTTATTGCGCTACAAAAAACCAGAATTGGAGCGCCCATACAAAGCACCTGCTGTTTACGTTGTTGGTAGCTTAGGCGTTGCGTTTAATTTGTTCTTGATGTACTATGTAAGGGCTGAAACATGGATTGCTTTTTTAATTTGGGGAAGTTTGGGTATATTGGTTTACTTCTTGTATAGCAGATCGAACAGTAATTTGCACGGCAAACCAGAAGAAACGCTATAATTTTATTTAAGTTTTACTGAAGGCAATATAAAAAATATATGATTTTCTGTATTGCCTTTTTTATTTTACAACTATGAGAAAACTAGGTATTATTTTATTTTACTTAATGCTAAGTAATGTAAAGGCACAAACTTTATACACTATGAGTGGTATTATAACCCAAACAGCCAGTTATTGCCAAGGTGCTGCGCCAAGTGAAGAATTATTAAATAAACTTAGCACACCTAAACCATTGGCCAATAAAACCATTTATATTAAACAAATAAGCAGCAATAAATATAAAGGCAAAGTAATTGCTCAATTTACTACAGATAGCCTTGGAAGATTCGAGATAAAATTAGCTGCTGGAAACTATTGTTTAATGGAGAGTTATAAGGTAAAACCTTTTCGTTCAAAAAGAGCTAATAAATTATTTGTTTATGATAACCGCTGTTTGAGAAAACTGCATGAGCAGTGTGATTTAAACCTTGCTATTACCAATGCTGACCAAAAGAACATTAGCATTAATTACCACACTTATTGTAACTGGGATAAACCTTGTATTCGCTTCTTAGGGCATATGGTTCCATAAAAAAGGCCATATCAGAAAAATGTAATTCTGAAATGGCCTAGAAAAAATTTATTACTGACTAAGGAATAATTACTTTGTCAATTACATGAACAACTCCATTTTCCGCTTGAATATCAGCCGTAGTTACACTAATCATAGTTGTTTTTCCCCCACTGAATTTCACACCTGAACTTGTATTAAAAGTTAATTCTACACCTTTATTTAAAGGAGTTGCTTTTAAACCGTTAGTAATTGCTGAAGAGCGAACTGAAGCACCTAATACATGGGCTGTTAATATTGGAGCTAAAGCGTCTTTAGAAGTAGCACTTAGGTCAAAATTAATATCAGTGAATGCTTTGTTTACTGGCGCAAACACTGTTATATTATTGGTTGTATCCACTACCTCAACCAATTCTGCTTTATCTAAAGCAGATACCAATGTTGTAAAACCACTGTTATTTACAGCAATGTCTTTAACAGTAGGTATATCTAAAGGCACACTTATTTTGTGAATTACACCATTAGAAGCGTTGATATCAGCAGTAACTACCGAAGCGCTATTGTTGAATTTTACTGGAGCTACATTTATTTGTAAAGATACTCCATTTCCTCCTACTGTATAAAGCGTAGGAACGTATGTATTTGACAATTGAGTAGATAGCACTTTTGAGCCTAATACATGGTATAAAAGTGCATTCTTTAATTCCTGAATTTCTCCAGCATCAGTAATTGAATTTATAAGTTCAGTTGTAACTCCAGCACCTCTAAAAGCCGCATTGGTAGGCGCAAATACTGTAAACGTACCTGTTCCTTGCAAAGTTGATACTAAACCAGCTTTTGATAAGGCTGTAACCAAAATACTTAAAGTGGTGTCTCCCTGGGCAAGCTCTACAATAGTTTTAGCAGCAGGTGTTGTGCTAGTAGTACTTGTTGTTTTGTCATCATCTTTTTTGCAAGATGTAAATGTAGTTGATGCTATTAGTAATAGCGCTGATAGTTTTAAAATTGTCTTTTTCATTATTTAGTTTAAATGTATCCAGTAAACACTAAAAAAAAGTTGAAAGTTTTTCAGGAATGTATGAATGACAATTTTATGACGAAGAATAAAAAAACACTTACCCAATACTACTACTAACCAATACTATGGTATTCCATTAACGGTTGCTTCCAATTGCGAACTCCTGTTTTTACAGTAGCTCCCAATACATTTAAAATACTATATATACCAAAATAAGTACGATTAATGTACAAGGCATGTTGCGAGCCTCTCCCCTCTTTGCTTTCTCGCAATTCTTTCATATTACTTACCTCTTCTCCAAGTGCATAAATGCGGTCAATGTATTCATTATTGCTGAAATCAAACTCGGCTGTTGCAAAAGGAGCGCTTAACAAAGTAGTCATTCTAATAAATGCATCGGTTATAATGCCTTGTGTCTTCAAATCATCCTTATCGCTTACTATTTGCTGTTGGAGCATAATACGCTTAATCGTTTCATCATTCTTTA
>JANMIV010000405.1:0-4450 GCA_031375995.1 Bacteroidota bacterium | reverse complement strand
CACCACTTCCAGATGGTTCTTGCCGCGCTTTGCTTCCGCTTCGGTATCAAAGCGTTTTGGCAATTCCGCATCCATTTGTTTGCCGCCTACGTTGAATCTAGCCGTAATTTTAAAAGCGGAAGTTTGGTTAAAGTTGTTTATTTCTCTTTCACGCTCTACAATTAACTTAACAGCAACAGATTGTACGCGACCAGCCGATAAACTAGGACGTACTTTTTTCCATAATACAGGACTTAACTCAAACCCTACCAATCTATCCAATACCCTACGTGCTTGTTGTGCATCTACCAAGTTTTTGTCAATGGTTCTAGGGTTTTCAACTGCACGCAGTATGGCTGGTTTTGTTATTTCGTGAAAAACAATGCGTTTGGTTTTTTTTATATCCAAATCCAGTACTTCACTTAAATGCCAACTAATGGCTTCTCCTTCGCGGTCCTCATCGGAAGCAAGCCATACTGTTTCTGCTAATTTCGACAATTTTTTTAATTCTGCTACTACTGCTTTTTTATCTTCGCTTACTTCGTAGTGTGGAGTAAAATTATTTTTTATGTCTATCGCTTCATCGCCTTTAGCTAAGTCTCTTATATGGCCATAACAACTTTTCACAGTGAAGTCATTTCCAAGAAATTTTTCAATGGTTTTGGCTTTTGCAGGTGACTCAACAATTACAAGGTTTTTACTCATCAGTTATAATTTATACTATATTACTTTAACAATTAAAATTAGGGCGCAAAGTTCAAAATTTATTTTAAAAAGCAAGCTAATCATAAAAATCCTTTACCAATATTACGTGTTTATTCTACAAATTTTGGCCTAAAGCATTTTTTATCAGTACAATAACTAATTGTATGAAACTTTAAAATACTTTAGTAACCTTGGGGATTTGAAGGTATTTTTACTCTTTTTTTCTTCACAAGTCCTTTTTTATCCAGTTTATTACGGTCATGAACTTGACTAAAATCGGGACATTTTTTTGCTTTGCAAGCATTTAAACAAAGCAATGAAAAGCATACAAAAATGGTTAGTGTGATTATTTTGATTCTTTTTTTCATATATATAATAACATGAAATGGAGAAAATTCTTATCTCCTTTTTCTCTTTTTGCCTCCCTTTGAACGTTCTTTTTCCTTTTTAAAGCGTTGTTGATTTTTTCTAACTTCTTTTATCATGGCATCGCCTTCCATTTCCAAATCAATCTGGCGTTTAATGATATCGGCAGCAACAACACGTACTTTTACCAAGTCGCCAAGTTGGTATTTTTTTCTGGTTGAACGCCCAATAATGCATAAGTTTTTTTCATCATATTCGTAATAATCGTCCTGAATATTGGAAAGGCGAATCAATCCTTCGCATCGGTATTTGGTAATTTCTATATACATACCCCATTCAGTTACCCCACTTATTATACCGTCAAACGATTCGCCAATGAAGTCTCTAATGTATTCTACTTGTTTATATTTTATACTAGCTCGTTCTGCATCAGATGCCTTTTGTTCCATAGATGAAGCATGTTTACACATTTCTTCATATACTTCTTGTTGTGCACTTTTTTCTCCATTTAAATAGTTAAACAATAAGCGGTGAGCCAATAAATCGGGGTAACGCCTAATAGGAGAGGTAAAGTGTGAGTAATGTTCAAAAGCCAATCCGTAATGTCCAGATTTTTTAGTGCTGTAAAATGCTTTCGACATGGTACGAATAGCCTGACTTTGTAGTAAATTTTGCTCTGGTTTACCTTCTACTTCTATCAAAAAGTTGTTCAATGATTTAGACACTTTATTGGGATTGTCCAGACTCACATTATACCCAAAACGTGCGGCAAACATGCCAAATAGCTTTAATTTGTCTTCATTGGGGCTCTCGTGAACTCTATATACATACGTATATTTTTGTGTGCCTTTACCCATTTTCGATACATATTCAGCTACTTTTTTATTGGCTAGTAGCATAAATTCTTCAATGAGTTTATGGGCATCTTTTCTTACTTTTATGTATAAATCAATGGGTTTGTAGTTTTCGTCTAACTTAAATTTAACTTCTTCTGTTTCAAAACTAATTGCTCCTTCTTTGAATCGTTCTTCACGCATTTGCTTCGCTAAGTTATTGAGCAAAATAATTTCATCAGCATAATCGCCTTCGGCTGATTCAATTCTTTCTTGGGCTTCTTCGTAACTAAATCGCCTATCACTGTATATTACTGTTTTTCCAAACCATTCTGATTTTACTTGGGCTTTATCGTCAATAGTAAATACGGCTGAAAAAGTGAGTTTCTCTTCATTTGGACGCAATGAACATAATCCGTTGGATAATTTTTCAGGTAACATGGGTATGGTTCTATCTACCAAATACACAGATGTACCACGGTTATAGGCTTCGTCATTCAAATGCGATTTTGGAACTACATAATGCGATACATCTGCTATATGCACCCCAATTTCATAAAGTCCGGGTTGCAGTTCTTTGAATGAAATAGCATCGTCAAAATCCTTTGCATCAGCAGGGTCAATAGTAAAAGTGAGGGTTTTTCTGAAATCTTTTCTTTTTGCTATTTCTTCTTTGGTAATTTTATCACTTATGTGGTTGGCTTCTTTTTCAACCACATCAGAAAACTTATTGGCAAATCCAAATTCTGCTACTATGGCGTTCATTTCCGTATTGTGCTCACCAGGTTTGCCCAATATTTCTATTACTTCTCCAGTCGGATTGTCATCATGAGGCATCCAACTTGTAATTCTTACAATTACTTTCTCCCCATTTTTAGCTTTGTTTATTTTTTCCTTCGGAATAAAAATATCAGTGTACATGCGTTTGTCATCAGCCACCAAAAAGGCATAATTATGACTTACTTGTATGGTTCCTACAAAATCTGTTTTGTCTCTGCGTACAATTTCTATTATTTCACCAGTATTTTTCCCATTGTTTTTACTGGCTAGCAGTTGCACTTTTACTTTATCGCCATGTAGAGCGGTGTTTACATTTTCCTTTTGAATAAAAATGTCCTTGCTATCATCTCCTTTTTCGGTGTCAAAGGGTTTTACATAGGCAGCCCCACGTTGGGTCATATCTACCACGCCCTCAATAAACTGAGCTGTGAATACAGCCGCAAATTTACCTATTTGCACTTCTTCTATAGCACCAGCCTTTACCAGTTGTTTAATAGCCAGAATAATATCGTTTTTATCTTCGGTACTTGTTAGTTCTAATTTTGAAGCTATTTGTTTATAATTAAGTAATTTACGTTGGTTTTCTGCAAATACTTGTTCTACTTTTCGTTTAATCTTATCTAGTTTGGCCATCTATTCTATTTCAAATAATTAAGTGCAAATAAGTAATTATTGCTTGATAGATATTAGCATATAATCCCCAACTTCTAACATAAACCACTTTATATGGCAAGTTTGTTTATGCTTAATTTAATAGAAGATTGTTTCTAATTGAGCTAAAAACCTTACTTTTGGCAAAAAATTACCCTAATTTATGAATAAATTCTTTCCCCTAGTGTTTGCCGTTAGTTTCTTTTTAATTGTATCGTCATGCAGTAAAAGCGATAGTGAAGACAAATGTGCTGGAAAATTTGCCCCAAGTGGTGTTACTAATTTACTGATTAGTTTAGATCAAGATAAGCAAATGGGCTTGGCCACGGTTGCAGAAATAGAAAAAGCAGAAAATGCCACGGAATATCCTATACTTGACTCTGCTAGTAATGCTACTGCTTATGGTCATATTTATAGAATCACTAAAAATATATTAGATAGTGGAGGAGTTTATTACAGAAACGAGTTTGCATGGCGTGTAAGGATTATTAACAAAGATGTATTAAACGCTTTTTGTACTCCTGGTGGATATATATACGTATATACAGGTTTAATTAAGTATTTAGATAATGAAACACAATTGGCAGGTGTAATGGGTCATGAAATAGCCCATGCTGATAAGCGCCACAGTGCTAATCAAATGGTAAAACAGTATGGTGTTAGTTCATTAATAGGTATATTAACGGGAGGAAATGCGGGTCAGTTAAGTACCTTAGCCGCCAATTTGTTATTGTTAAAATATGGTAGAGATGATGAAACGGAAGCAGATAAATTTTCTGTAAAATATTTAAATAGTACCAGTTATGATGGACGTGGAGCTAAGTATTTCTTTGAAAAACTAATTGCTGGTGGGCAATCTGGCGGAACGCCTGCGTTTTTAAGCACCCATCCAAGCCCTGATAGCCGTGTAGCTGATATTACTAAGATATGGGAATGTTATGGCAGCAGAGTAGGTCAAACTTTCGATGCGCAGTACATGGCATTTAAAGCTAGTTTACCTTAGTATTTTAAAAGAATGTGTATTCTATGAAACCAATTGCAACACTCTTTATTTTTCTTTTATTTATTGCTTCTTGTTCCTCTAATAAAGGTGGTGGAAGTATGCTCAATGCATTTTCTATTCAAGATGATGCACA
>JANMIV010000393.1:0-1102 GCA_031375995.1 Bacteroidota bacterium | reverse complement strand
ATAGAACTGCTTTCGCTTTAAGATCCTGCACGTCGATTTTTCCATCGTCATCAGACTTCACCACAACGACCTCCATACCGGCCATCACGGCACTTGCAGGATTTGTACCATGCGCCGAAGAAGGAATTATAGCAATATTTCGGTGAAAATCGCCTCGAGATTCGTGGTATGCTTTGATGCAAAGTAAGCCTGCATACTCGCCTTGTGCGCCTGAGTTGGGCTGCAAAGAACAAGCATCAAAACCTGTCACATCACTCAACCAACGCTCGAGTTCTGTAAAAATTTGTTGATAACCTTTGGTTTGTTCGCTTGGTGCAAAAGGGTGCAATCCGCCAAATTCTGCCCAACTTACAGGTATCATTTCACTCGCTGCATTTAGTTTCATAGTACATGAACCCAAAGCAATCATCGAATGACTGAGCGATAAGTCCTTGTTTTCCAAGCGTTTAAGATAACGCATCATCAAACTTTCGGTGTGGTATGTGTTAAAAACTTCGTGCGTGAGGTACGATGATTCACGCAAAAGTGGTTTTGGTAATTTTAAATCAAAACCAGTTAAGGTTGCTGTATTTTTATTTTTACCACTAAGCTCTGCAAATATTTTTGAGATAATTTCTACGTCAGTCATCGTAGTAGTTTCGTCTATACTTATTTGTATAGATGTTTTTCCTACATAAAAATTGACGTTATTTTTCTTCGCAATTGCTTGTATTTTTTTAATCGTTTCGGCATCAAAAGAAAAATGTAGCGTATCAAAATAATTTTTGTTATTTTGTTTAAAACCGTAGGTTTCTACTATTTTTTCAACCAATTGTGCTGTAAAATGTACTCTTTCTGCGATTGCTTTCAAACCTTTTGGTCCATGATAAACGGCATACATTGCAGCCATATTTGCCAATAAGGCTTGTGCTGTACAGATGTTTGAAGTTGCTTTTTCACGGCGAATATGTTGCTCACGAGTTTGCAACGCCATACGCAACGCACGGTTGCCGTGTACATCAATCGAAACACCGATAATACGCCCAGGAATCTGACGTTTGAAGTCTTCTTTTGTAGCAAAATAGGCTGCATGAGGACCACCAAAGCCCATCGGAACGCCAAA
>JANMIV010000323.1:0-5880 GCA_031375995.1 Bacteroidota bacterium | reverse complement strand
ATTAAATAGTTTTGTACTTAAAGCCATGCCCATTGATATCTTGGTATTTATTTCAGCCTGCTTAAAGGTAAATAGTCGGAGCTGTATAAAAGGTAGAACAGAAAAATTTACCCCAAATACTTCTGGTTTATTCATTTGAATGGTTTGAAACCCAATCCCAATTCTTGGCATTCCGTAAGTTTTGTGCCATTCTTTACTTCCATTGGTTTGCTTGGTTATGCTTAACTCAAATCCTTGGGCAAGTCCGCTTAAAGATTTATTCGTAATTTCTGATTTGTAAGGTGTTAGATTGTATGCCAGTAAATGGCTATAGCCAATTGCGACATTTTTATTTTGTGCTTGGCAAAAACTATTTATGAAGTAAACAAATGCAATAATGAAAAATTTACCGCTTTTTTGCATCTAGGGAAATATTTTACAGTTTATTCAAATAGTTAAATTAATCTTCTAAAGAGTCGTTAAAATCAAATTGGTATAAAGGATCCATGGGGGTTGTGCCGTCAATTTGAATTAAGTCTTTTAAAATACCATTTTTTAGCCCATATACACAACCATGCAGAACAGGAAAGGAATTATTTTGCCATGATTTTTGGACAATGGATGTTTTTGCCAAATTGTTTACTTGTTCAATAATATTGAATTCTACTAAAGCATCTTCCTTTTTTTCACTATCTGTAAAAGCACTCAATTCCTGTTGATGCAGCCTGTAAACATCTTTTATATTGCGTAACCACTTGTTGAGCATACCAAAATGGTGATTGGTGATTGCAGCCTTTATCCCTCCGCATCCATAGTGGCCGCAAACAACAATATGCTTTACATGCAATACTTCAATTGCATATTTGAGTACACTCAACATATTTAAATCAGTATTTACAACTAAATTGGCAATGTTTCTGTGTACAAAAATTTCACCAGGTTCCGTATGTGTTATTTCGTTGGCAGGAACTCTGCTATCAGAACAACCAATCCATAAAAACTCAGGCTTCTGTATATAAGCTAAATTATTAAAGTAGTCTTTGTCTAAATCAAGTTTTTCGCTCACCCAAGATTTATTTTGAAGCAAAAGTTTTTCGTATTCGTTCATGCTATATTTTTTGTTTTAAGCTTTTAAAGTAGGGATTAGGGCTTGATATGGATATTTTCTTTTCAACACTAATATTTTTAGAGGGTGCCATTAAAGCAAAATCGTCTATCATTTCTATAATGTCTTTGTCAATAAAAAGGGCACTTGCTCCATCTATTATAACATAAGCCTCGTTTGGCATACGTTCTAAATATTTTTTTAGCAAGGCTTTGTTTAAAAAAGTAACATTTCCTATAAGTCTAATTAAATAGTGATTGTTATCTGTTGTTAAAGTAATGGAACGTTTATAGCTGGTTTTAATGATAAAATAAATGGAGACAAGAATACCAATAAACACTCCAGTAAGTAAGTCGCTTAATACAATGGCTATAACGGTAGTAAGAAATGGTATAAAGTGCGACATTCCATTTTTGTATAAATCTATGTATAAGATGGGTTTGGTTAGCTTGTAACCAACAAATAAAAGCAATACTGCCAAACTTGATAATGGAATTTGATTGAGTAAGGGAGCAAACAACAGCACGCATACCAGCAATAGAAAGCCGTGTAAAATAGCTGACAACTTGGTTTTTGAACCCGCCACTATGTTAGCACTGCTTCTTACTATTACAGCAGTTATTGGTAAGCCCCCTAGCAAAGCAGAAATAGTATTTCCTGTTCCTTGGGCAACAAGCTCCTTGCTTGCTGGGGTAAATCGCCTTTGAGCATCTAGTTTATCTGAAGCCTCAATGCTAAGTAAAGTTTCTAAACTGGCTACTACTGCAATTTTAATAGCTACTATTATTACGCTAATATCTAGCAATTTAGAAAAGTTAGGACTGGTAAAATTAGCAGCATTTAATAAGGAAGGAATTTGAACCAAATGTATATTTTGTAATTTATAGGTAGGCATTATAGCAGCAATAAAAACATTTGTCAGCGTACCTATTAAAATGGCAATAAGCGATATTGGAATAAATTTTAAAATCGGCCATTTGCTTATTCTTTTGTTTTCTCCTAAAAGTAAAATACTAAAAGTAATTAAGCTTATAATAACTGCGGTAGAAGTGAATCGATCAAATAACTGAAATAGTTCGGTAAATGTATTTTGATGGTCTGTCTGCAAAAAAGATTCATCGCCCTCAAAATCAACATCATAACCAACAGCATGGGGTAATTGCTTAAATATAAGAATAATACCAATGGCGGCCAACATACCTTTAATAACAGAGGAGGGAATAAAATTTCCAATAATACCAGCTCCAATAAAACCTAGTGCAATTTGTAAGATGCCGGCAATTAATAAAGCAGCTAAAAACACATCAAACCCACCAAGCTGTTGAATAGAAACCAATACAATAGTGGTCAAACCTGCGGCAGGTCCACTAACACTGGTATGTGAGCCACTAAGAAACCCTACAATAATACCACCGCAAATACCAGCAATAATACCAGAAGCAAGTGGAGCACCAGAAGCAAGTGAAATTCCAAGGCACAAGGGCAGCGCAATAAAGAAAACAACAATTGAAGCGGATAAATCAGCGAAGAGTTTATTTTTTGATTTTTGCAAAAGAGTAATTTTATTCAAATATAAAAAGACTTGTTGTAAAAACTAGCCAGTATTATTAAAAAGTGAAGCAATTGGGGGAAATGTCGCAGTTGCTATAACTACTTGTAAAATAAGTATAAATGCTATAGCTCAATACATTTACAAAGAAAAAGCCATAACCGTAATTCGGTTATGGCTTTTTAAGAATACTTATTTAAACACTATAAGCCTGCAGTAACGACATTTACCTTATCAGTAATTTCTTTTACTAGCTTATCTTGTTTATAGAATTGAGCCACTTGAGAGCAATAACTCATTATTTGAATACCTTCTTCTAACTCTGATTGAACAGACTTGAACTTCTTAGTACCTTTAAAAGTTCTATAATAGGTAGCTTTAGCATTGCTGGTTTCTACAATTTGCTTCAATAGTGTATTTGCTTTTTCTATTGCACCAGCTTGGAAATATCCTTCTGCCAAACGAACAGAGAATACATCGTGCGCTATATTATACTCAGGTAATACCTTTTGGCAGTAATCCAAGGCTTTGATTGCACTGT
Organism: Bacteroidota bacterium; assembly: GCA_031375995.1. GTDB lineage: Bacteria > Bacteroidota > Bacteroidia > UKL13-3 > UKL13-3 > JAAFJM01. Next base: position 2,706 of record JANMIV010000323.1, on the reverse strand, counting down.
CTTTTTTACCCTCTTTTACCAAAGTTTCGGCCAAGCGGTAGAAAATATTTCTAAAGTTTTTGGTTTGGCGTAAAATGGTTTCATCCAAATAAATGTCTTTTACGTCTATATTACCCCATTTAAACTTGTTCATTACATTGTTCCAAAGCACTTTAGAGTTTATTCTGCCTGTACTAGGGTCGTTAGGGTTTTGCTGGTTGTAAATAGGCACTATTCTGTATGTAAGACCTTCCATTTGGAAGTAGTTTTGCATGTTTAAATATACATCACTTCCTGTAGTAATAGCCCAATAAATAGGTCTTTTGTTAATATTGCTGCTTACTATATCAAGGGTTAACAAATCAGGTTTTAGCATATTGTTGCCATTGCTAATTTCAAATTTAATGCTATCCACCATTAAGGCAGCATCTTCTGCTTGCACCACACCATTCTTTAAACAAGCCGCTTTGTCAATTTTTATGCTGAATCTCTTAGTAGGATAATAGTTAATGAATTCGCCACTTTGCATTTGTACTTGGCTACTTTTATTATCATCAGCCATAAAAGCCATCATTTTATTCAAATCATAATAATCAGTTTGATTTAGTCCTAAACTAGGGTTATCGTAAAATACCACATAATCCCTGGTTCCTTGCGTATATTTCTCTGGCGTCCAGCTAAACTCTACTGGTTTTCCATCATAAGCTTGGCGTCTTAATCCATCTGCATACCAGTCGGTTCCCAATAAACTTAAGTTAATGATACGAATATCACTTCTTATATTTTCTACGTTTTGTGCGTACCACAAAGGGTAAGTGTCATTATCGCCATTGGTAAATAAAATAGCATCCTTTTCGCAGCTATTCAAATAGTCTTCAGCAAAATGCAAAGCAGTGTAACGATTAGAACGATTGTGGTCATCCCAGTTTTGCTGACCCATTAAAATAGGCGCACCTGCAAGGCAAGCCGCAGTAGTTAAAACAGTTGCATTCATGGCATTCATTTTTTTCGAAAGCCAATCTATAATAGCCAAAACACCCAATCCAATCCAAATAATAAAAGTTTGGTACGAACCTACATAAGCATAATCACGCTCACGAGGCTGGTGTGCAGGGAAATTTAGGTATAGAATAATGAAAAAACCAGTAAATAAGAAAAGGGTACTGATTACGGTAGCATCTTCCTTTTGTTTTCTAAAGTGGAAAATGAGCCCAATAATTCCCAATATAAGCGGAATACCAAAATAGGTATTGTGCGCTTTGTTGTTTTTGAGCACATCTGGTATGTTTTTTTGTGGACCCAATCTCCATTCGTCAATAAAATTAATACCAGTAATCCAATTGCCTTTGGTTACATCACCATAGCCTTGGTCATCGTTTTGGCGACCCACAAAATTCCAGAAGAAGTAACGCCAATACATAAATCCAAGTTGGTATGATAATAGAAAATCTATATTTTTACCAAACGTGGCTTTTTTGCCTTCCCCAATATCTTCCCAGTTTCTGTAAGCCTGCACATAATCAGCCCTATCAGCCCACATACGTGGTAAAATAGTACAATCTTTTGGATCGTACTCACGTTCTAGTTTTTCTCCTGCTTCTACATATTGCTCTTTGCCATTGGCATCAACAGAGCGTCTGTAATTCATTCCTTTTGATTTGGTACCAATAGGGCGCGCATAAAAATACTGACCGTATAATAAAGGGTTATCGCCATACTGTTCACGGTTTATATAAGAGAGCAAAGCAAATGGCTGGTCAGGATCGTTCATATCAATAGGCGGATTTCCTAAAGAGCGCACAATAATCATAGCGTAACTTGAGAAACCAATTACAATGAAAGAAAAAGAGAGCACCATGATGTTTTTAACAGCATTGGATATTTGTGCGTAGAAGAAAACAATGTAAACAATACCCGTTAAAAGTGCCCAGCCAACAAAAGTACCTGCGCCCGCATTGATGTTGAAAGAAACCAAAAACAAAGAGGCATAACAAGCTATAGCAATATATAAAGCAGTTTTATTATTGGTTTGGGTATAATACAATGCAGAAACCATCAATGTAATCATAATTCCAATCAACATCAATGTACCTGTATTGGTAGAGAACCCTAAAGAATTAACAGCAAAATAATCTAACTTGGTAGCCAATGTTGGCATACCTGGTATAATTCCAAATTGTACAAAGCCAATAGCCAATACAGCTACAGCAGAAGCTTTTAAGAAACCAGATAAGCTGTAAGTATTCTTTTTAAAGTAATATACATATACAATAGCTGGTATCACCAACAAATTCAATAAATGGACACCTATAGCCAAACCAATTAAGTAGGCAATTAGTACAATCCATCTGTCTGCACCTTTTTCGTTGGCCGAATCTTCCCATTTTAAAATACACCAGAAAGTAAGGGTGGTAAAGAAACTTGACGAAGCATACACCTCTGCTTCCACTGCTGAAAACCAAAAGGTATCGCTAAAATTAAGGGTTAAAGCACCTACTAAACCAGCACCCATTACTGCAAATACTTGTTGCGCAGTTAATTGTTCGCCAGCTTTAGCTACTATTTTTTTACCCAAATGGGTAATAGTCCAAAAGGTAAACATTACACACAAAGCACTGGTGGTGGCAGAAACCATATTCACCATAAAAGCTACTTTGCTAGTGTCTGAAGCAAATAAGGAGAAAAAACGACCTATCATTAAAAACAAGGGAGCTCCCGGTGGGTGGC
>JANMIV010000314.1:0-3143 GCA_031375995.1 Bacteroidota bacterium | reverse complement strand
GTTGATAAATTAGATAATTATGAAAATAAATTGCAAGAAAAATACTATCAAGGAAATAATCAATCATTAAAAGATTTTGTAATCAAAATATTCAAAGAAGCTGAAAGTCCTTATATATTTGAAGCTGAATTCATTCATCATATAAATGCTCATTTATATAAACACATTGTTCTTAGTACAGAAGAATATCAAAATATAGCTATAAACTATTTAGAAACCTATTGTGATGCTGTAAAACATATTGATAGTGATATTTTTACTTTATTTTATAACACCGAAATAAACATTGAAACATCAACAGGCCCTTCAACGATAAGTATATCTAAAGAAATACCTTTGAGGTCGAAAGAAATATTTAAAAATTTCATTTCCCAAAAAGATTTAAAAGATTATCTTACAAGAATAATAGAGAGACCAAGTTTCCAAAAAGTTAATAATAAATATAGAATAAGTAACTCAATTGAGTATATTTTTGACGATTGGAACAATTTCAAGGAGTTTTTATCTATACAAACAGAAACTACTTTCTTGGTAGAGTTTATGAAGTTTTATGCCCTATATGAGGAAACCAATTTTCAAAAATTTATAGATTTTGATTTCAAAGAAATTACTATAAAAAATAACAAAGAGATTGTATTTGAATAAATCTAATAACTATACCTAAATTCTGGCTCTCGCAAGTCTTAAGCGAAGCTTCACTTGCGAAGCTAAATATTTAAAGTTTGTAACTTAAAACTATATCATTACCAAATCAAGCAAACCTTTACCACCAGCATAATCTATTGCGCTGCTGTATTTCCAGTGCCAAGGTTCATCTACCAAACCCATTGCAACAGGATTATCATGAATATAATTAAGCTTTTGTTGGATAACTTCGTTACTCCAAAGTTCAATGGGCCTGTTATCTTGTTGCCAAAACTGATAGTCTTTATTATTGCTATTGTAATTACCAGCGTTTTTGAAAATGGCCAACATCCACTCCCTTCTCGATTCTTGTTCATTATTTGCAATGGAATCAATAATCTTTTTACTGGTAAACTTTTTCATATCGCGCAATATATTCGACATTAGAAATCCTGTCCTAGCACTGCCAATAAAATGCAGGTGGTTGGTCATTAAACACCACGCATTTAGGTCTAAACCTTTATTTACTTGACAAAACTGTATGCTTTCTAACAAAATATTTTTGTACATCGGCCTAGTAAAAACATCAATCCAGCCAATGGTGGCAAATGTTACAAAATACAATCCATCTGGGTTGTGAAATTTATAAGCTCGGCTCATTTTAATTTTTTATAGGCAAAGTTACAAACTTTGCTTACTTATTCCCACAAGTGACTCACGCTGCGCGTGATAAGCACTTGCGGGAGCTTCCACTATTTTTCAAAGTAAATCAACGTAGTAACAATTCAACAATAACCACTATAAACCCTACTCTCGCAAGTGTTAAGCGAAGCGTCACTTATGAAATTAAACAATTAAAGTTTGCAACTTTAAATTATATCAAACTCAAAACCACGCTTGCATTTCCGCCATCAAACTTTCCTGCTGGATTGTATTTGGTTATTTTAACACTGATGTTTTCTAAATGATTGTAGTCAGTTTTTAATTGATTTAGAATACTTTGGGCAAGGGTTTCAATAAAATCGCGTGGCTTTTCCATTTCTGCTTTTACTACAGCAAATACCTTTTCATAATCAATTACATCTGTTAGTTTATCAAAGGTTTGGTCTGCTGGTTTATCTTCAATTAAGGTAATATCCACCCTAAATTTACCGCCATTTACCTTTTCATAGTCGTACATTCCATGGTAAGCAAAAAATTCAAGGTTTTCTAAACAAGTTTGTACTTTCATGGGTTGTTACAATTATAAAACAAAAAAACTATTTTCGCAGCACAATAAAAAACTGATGCTATGCAGGCAAAACCTTCATTAGCCAAGGTAGAACAAATAAAAACATGACAACAAACGCACAAGAATTCACAAAAGCCAACAAGCAAGATGTTTACAACCATCCAGATTATTATTTATTGGATGAATTATTGAGTGAAGAACATAAATTAATTCGCAGCGCAGTACGCGATTATGTAAAAAAAGAACTTTCGCCCATTATTGAAGATGTGGCTCAAAAAGCAGTATTTCCTGTTCACATGGTTAAACAATTGGGCGACTTAGGTTGCTACGCACCACAATTACCTATTGAATACGGTTGTGGAGGCATGGATTATATTACTTATGGTATTATGATGCAGGAATTGGAGCGTTGCGATTCAGGTGTGCGTTCTACTGCTTCGGTACAAGGAAGTTTGGTAATGTATCCTATTTATAAATTTGGTAGCGAGGAGCAAAAACACAAGTATTTGCCTAAACTAGCCAAAGGCGATATGTTGGGCTGTTTTGGTTTAACAGAGCCAAATCATGGTTCAGATCCAGGTGGAATGACTACCAACTTTAAACCCGCTGGTGATGGGAAACACGTTATTTTAAATGGAGCTAAAATGTGGATTTCCAATTCGCCTTATGCAGATGTAGCAGTAGTTTGGGCTAAAAATGAGCACGGAAAAATTAAAGGAATTATAGTAGAGCGTGGCATGGAAGGATTTACAACTCCAGAAACGCATAACAAATGGAGCTTACGTGCCAGTGCAACAGGCGAGTTGGTTTTTAATGACGTAAAAGTACCCGTAGAAAATATATTACCCGGTGTTGAAGGCTTAAAAGGGCCATTAACTTGCTTAAACAGTGCTCGTTACGGAATTAGCTGGGGTGCTTTAGGTGCAGCTATGGATTGCTACGATACAGCATTGCGTTACAGCAAAGAGCGCATTCAATTTGGCAAACCAATAGCGGGTTTCCAATTGCAACAAAAAAAATTAGCTGAAATGATTACCGAAATTACCAAAGCCCAGTTACTAACTTGGCGTTTGGGGGTTTTAATGAATGAAGGTAGAGCTACTCCTGCACAAATTAGTATGGCAAAACGCAACAATGTTGATTTAGCATTGAACGTAGCACGCAATGCACGCCAAATGTTAGGTGGTATGGGCATTACTGGCGAATATCCAATTATGCGCCACATGATGAATTTAGAATCGGTAGTAATTAACAAATGAATATCGTGTGTTCCTTCGTAAGTTACTAC
>JANMIV010000254.1:0-2990 GCA_031375995.1 Bacteroidota bacterium | reverse complement strand
GAAACGTGATGCAGTGCCAAATGTGGTTTTAAACAAACTATTTAAATACACTCAACTTCAAACTTCTTTCAGCGTAAACAATGTTTGTTTGGTAAAAGGTCGTCCTGAAATACTTAATTTAAAGGGACTTATTAGCCATTTTGTGGCTCACAGACATGAGGTAGTGGTACGCAGAACCCAGTTTGAACTAGCGGAAGCTGAAAAACGTGCACATATTTTAGAAGGTTTATTGATTGCTTTAGATCACTTAGATCAAGTAATTGCCTTAATTAGAGGTTCACGTACCCCCGATGAAGCAAGAACTGGCTTAATGGATAATTTCAAACTATCTGAAATACAAGCCAAAGCTATTCTCGACATGCGTTTGCAACGTTTAACAGGACTTGAACGCGATAAAATAAAAGATGAATTTGAGGAAATAATGAAATTTATCGCCCGCTTAAATGAAATTTTAAGCAATGAAACACTTCGTTACCAAATAATAAAAGACGAACTTGTTGAAATGCGAGACAAGTATGGTGATGAACGCAGAAGTGTAATAGAAATGGTGGGCAATGAAATGAGTATGGAAGACTTAATTCCTGATGATGAAGTAGTAATTACTATTTCGCATTTAGGTTATGTAAAACGTACTTCGCTCAGTGAATACAGAACCCAGGCCAGAGGTGGCAGAGGAAGTCGTGGTGTGGCTAAGCGCCAAGAAGACTTTGTGGAACATATTTTTATGGCCACTAACCATAACTACCTATTATTGTTTACAGAACAAGGTAGATGTTTTTGGTTGCGTGTTTTTGAAATACCTGAAGGCGAAAAGGCAACCAAAGGCCGTGCCATACAAAATTTAATAAATATTCCAGTTGACGATAAGGTTAAAGCTTTCTTGAATGTAAAAAGTTTAAGCGACCCAGAATACATTAACCAAATGAATGTAATAATGGTAACCCAACAAGGTACCATTAAAAAAACTACCTTAGAAGCATACAGCCGCCCAAGAGTAAATGGAATAAACTCTATGAATGTGCGCGAAGGCGATACATTGGTAGAGGCAAGACTAACCAACGGAACTTGCGAAATGGTAATAGCCAGTAGAAATGGTAAAGCCATTCGTTTCAACGAAAGTACCGTTCGCCCAATGGGAAGAAGTGCTACCGGTGTTAGAGCTATCCGTTTAGCTGAAGGAGATGAAGTAATTGGTATGGTATCAATTGAAGATCCTAAGGTAACCAACGTATTGGTTGTTTCAGAAAATGGAATGGGCAAACGCAGTGAAGTAGAAGATTACCGCATAACCAACCGTGGTGGCAAGGGCGTAATGGCAATGAATGTTACTGAAAAAACAGGTAAACTAGTAGCTATTAAAGATGTGGATGATACCATGGATGTAATGATTATTAACAAAAGTGGCATTACTATTCGCTTAAGCATGAAAGACCTAAGAGTAATTGGACGTGTTACACAAGGGGTTCGTTTAATCAATATTGGAGGTAAAGATGAAATAGCAAGTGTTGCTAAAATAAACTATATACCTGGCGATGATGAGGAAGAAGTAATTGAACTAGACGAAAACGGAAATCCAATTATTGTTGAAAAAATAGTTGAACTAGATGAGGAAGGAAATCCAATTATTATTGAGGCAGTAAGCAGTGATTTACTGAATGAAATAGTAGATAGAGCAATGGATGATGCGGAGATAAACCCGAATGAAGAGGAAGAGGAAAATGAAGAGGAGGATGAAACACCGCCTGCTGAATAATTAAAGACCTCTTACAGTTATAATAAAAAGCCTTGTATTTAAAATACAGGGCTTTTTTATTTACAAAATTTGTTAAAACAAATATTGATATCAATAAACTACCGCAAGGGGTATATTATATTAGGGTGCAACTGAACAAAGAGGTATTTACAAAGAAATTTGTAAAAGAATAAAACTCTTTTCATTTACCTACAAAAAAGCTTTTCGAGCTCTTCGGAAAGCTTTTTTGCATTAAAACACTATAATTATTGCTTGCTTTTTATATTATTGCCTACTAAAACGAATGCTAAATAGCTAATTGAATGTTGCAAAAAATACGCAAAACCGAAAATCTTCATGTATTTTTTTGGCTCATAAAAGACATGTGTTGGATGATGGAAATAAAACTTTTTGCCTTATTTATGATTATCCCAACAGTATTAATGGCCTTTTACATTATGTATGTTTTGCGCAAACAAATAGATTTATTGGTTGTGAATATTGCTGTTAGCTGTTGGATAGTAGCCAATAGCATTTGGATGCTCAGCGATTTTTTTACTACTATACCCAAACTATTATCTTTACCTTTTTTTATTGCAGGTATAATATGCATGCGCTATTATATTTGGATTGCCTTTATAAAAAAAATTAACAAACAAGCATTACCCAATAAATAGACTATATGACCAATTCAGACATTGCTGATTTGCTAAAATTATATGCTGATTTAAGCGAATTACATGGAGGAAATCCATTTAAGATAAAATCATTTGCCAGTGCTTCCTTCCGCATAGATAAGTTACCTACAGTACTGGAAGGAAAAACAATACAGGAACTAGAAAAAATAGAAGGTGTGGGCAAAAGTTTGGCTTCTAAAATAGCGGAAATAAACCAAACGGAAAGCTTTACCGACCTCAACGAGCTATTGGCACAAACCCCTGAAGGTGTTTTGCAAATGATGAAAATTAAAGGCATTGGCCCTAAAAAAATAGCCCAAATTTGGAAGGAGCTAGAAATAGAAAATATAGGCGAATTGTTATATGCTTGCCAGGAAAACAGATTGGCACAAGCAAAGGGTTTTGGACTAAAAACGCAGCAAAACGTAATCAATCAAATAGAATTTATGTTTGCCAGCAAAAATAAATTCCACTATGCGCAAGCTGAGCGAACGGCTGATGAATTGATAGCCACATTAAACACACTAGGCATATTTAAACAAGTGGCTTATACAGGTGCTTTAAGGCGTAGATTAGAAATT
>JANMIV010000252.1:0-1072 GCA_031375995.1 Bacteroidota bacterium | reverse complement strand
ACGTAAACGGCAAACCAGACGAATCTTTGGCAGCATATTTATACAAATTGGTTGAAGTTTTGTCTATGTAAGATTGTTTTCCAGTGAGCAAAAAAGAAACGCTTGTACCATTGTCTTCTTTTAGTTTTACCAGTGGGCCTTCTAACAAAACTTTCGATTGGAATGGGCTGACAGAAACATTTCCACCAAAATTTTTCTTATTTCCTTCTCTTGTTTTGATGTCCACAACCGCAGAAATACGTCCACCTTGGTCAGCATTAAAACCACCTGTATAAACATCTACGCTACGAATAGCTTCTGTTTCAAACACAGAATAAAAACCAATAGAGTGAAAAGGATTGTAAATAGTCATTCCGTCTAACAAAATTTTATTTTGCACAGGAGAACCACCTCTGATATACAATTGACCGCCTTGGTCACCAGTGAAAACGACACCTGGCAAGACCGCCAAATATTGTGCAATATCAGAATCACCTCCTGTAGATGGATGCGTTTTTATCTGCTTTGGCGTTATGGTTACCTTAGAAACTTGCACTTCTGTGCGAGCAATATCTTTCTTCTGAGCTGTTACACTGACTTCATTGAGTGTTTGTCCGCCTTCTTTTATCGTCAAACGTTGGTTCACAATAGAGCCCGCCCTTAAGTTAATTTCGACTATCGCTGTATCATAACCGATGAAAGTAGCGACTAATGTATAGCGACCTGCCTCTACACCAGCCATATTATAAAACCCTTCGTTGTCAGAAGTAGTAGCTTTTGTAGTACCTTTGAGCGTTACGTTAGCAAATGCTACAGGCTGACCGCTTTGGTCAAAAACGTTTCCTCTAACAGTTCCTTTTTGAGCAAATACACTGATTGTCAGCATAATACATATTAATATAAATAAATTTTTTTTCATAACTTCAAAATAAATTAGTTGGTCAAATAACAATTGGTTGGCTTTTTTTTAATTAAACTATGCAAAGGTAAGTAATATTTTTAAATATTTAATTTCTATAAAACTAATAAAACAAAAAAGCCACTTGTGCTGACACAAGTGACTTTTATTGTACTCCGTAGGGGAATCGAACCC
>JANMIV010000210.1:0-3313 GCA_031375995.1 Bacteroidota bacterium | reverse complement strand
ATAGCTATTGAAGGCAATATTGGCGCGGGTAAAAGTACGCTGGTAAATATGCTTGCCAAAGAGTTTAATGGAAAAAAAATAATGGAGGAGTTTGAAGACAATTCTTTCTTGCCTAAATTTTATGAAGATAAGAATAGGTATGCTTTTCCGCTTGAAATGAGTTTTTTGGCTGCTCGTTTTAACCAACTCAAAAGGCAGCTTATTTTGCATGATTTGTTTGGACAGCCAATTATTAGTGATTATTTATTTGCCAAATGCCTACTGTTTTCTCAAATAAACTTGGACGATGATGAGTATAAGCTGTATTATCAGTTATTTGAAATTATTAATTTGCAGTTACCTCAACCAGACTTATTGGTTTATTTGCATGCTCCCATTGAAAAATTACTTTGGAATATAGACAATAGAGGACGCAGCTATGAAAAAAACATTGAACATGAGTATTTGCAAAATTTGCAGGATACTTATTTTAAATATTTAAATAGTCAAACTCATTTACGTATATTGATTATTAATTGTGCTGGCTTGGATTTTGTGAATAAAAATGAGGATTATCTGCTAATTGCCAATGCCATTCAAAAAGACTACCCAATAGGCATTAATTATTTATAGTCGCTACCAAAATTCAGCCATTGGACTTTCTATTAACAATGCTTCTTTTTTTACAGGATGTATAAAACTTAAACTGAAGGAGTGCAGGCAAATGCTGCCATTTTTATTGGGAGTTGATGCTCCATATTTTACATCGCCAATTATGCTACAACCAATATAAGCCAGTTGAGCCCTTATTTGGTGTTTACGTCCAGTAAGTAGTTTAATTTTTAACCAGCTAAATTTTCCTTCTTTTTTAAGTAAAGTATATTCTAGTTGTGCTTTAGTTGCCTTGGTTACATCTTCGTCAAAAGCTTTGGTAAAATTTTTATTTTCATCTCTGCGTAACCAATGGGTTAGTAAGCCCTGCTCATTGGGCGGACTATTGTGTACTTTGGCTATATAATGTTTTTCTACTTCGCGCTTCTGAAAAATTTCGTTCATACGCACCAATGCTTTACTGCTTTTGGCAAATAATACCAAACCGCTTACAGGCATGTCAATTCTATGAATTACCCCCAAAAACACTTCACCAGGCTTGTTTTCGTTTACCTTGATATACTGTTTTACCTCTTCCTCCAAACTTTTTGGTTTATTGGGTTCTGGTTGCACCGTTTGTCCGCTTTGTTTTAAGGCCGCTATTAGGTGGTTGTCTTCGTATAGGATTGTTGGCATTTATAATCTAGTTGATAGACAATAGTCGATGGACCATAGCCAATTGCTATTGTCTATCAACTATTAACTATGGTCTGCTAATACTGTTCTTTCTCGTTTGGAAAATCTACGGCCTTCACATCAGCTACATATTGCTCCACGGCTCCTTTTATTTCGTCAAACAAATTAAGGTATCTACGCAAAAATTTAGGGGAAAAATCTTTGTTAATTCCCAGTAAATCATGACTTACCAATACTTGCCCATCAACATCAGAACCTGCGCCTATGCCAATAACTGGAATTTTAACCAACTCCGTAACCTGCTTAGCTAGTTTAGAAGGTATTTTTTCCAAAACCAAGGCAAAACATCCTGCTTCTTCTAAGCATTTGGCATCTTGCAACAATTTTTGTGCTTCCATTTCTTCCTTGGCTCGCACCTCGTAAGTTCCAAATTTATAAATACTTTGGGGAGTTAAACCCAAATGTCCCATTACTGGAATTCCAGCTGTCAAAATTCTTTTTATTGATTCTACTACTTCCTCCCCTCCTTCTAACTTTACTGCATGTGCTTCTGCCTCTTTCATTATTCGAATAGCCGAATTAAGGGCTTCCTTAGAATTACCTTGGTAGCTTCCAAAAGGCAAATCAACTACCACCAAACACCTATTGATGGCTCGTATTACGGCAGATGCATGGCTAATCATCTCATCTAAAGTAATAGGCAAAGTGGTTTCATAACCATGCATTACATTACTTGCGCTGTCTCCCACCAGCAATACATCAATTTTGGCTTCATCAAAAATTTTAGCCATGCTGTAATCGTATGCAGTTAACATGCTGATTTTCTCTCCTCTTAACTTCATTTCCAGCAAGCTATGGGTAGTAATTTTTTTATATTCCTTGTGAATACTCATATTTTTTTCAAAAGTCAAAGGTAGAAATAAAACCATTAATCAAAATTATTTGACCTACTATTATTATCTCCCTAATCAAATAGTATATTCGCCACCTGAAAATGAAAAAAACAATAATTTTATTTTGCCTACTTTGCACCTTACTGGCTTGCGATAATAGCCTAGAAATCAATGCTCCGTACAGGCAAATAGCTGTAGTTTACGGCTTTATGGATTATAGCAGCCCTTATCAATACATTAGAGTTCAAAAAGTATTTCAAAACTCTGTCAACCAAACTGCGGCTGTAAGTGCTGAAAAAATTGATTCTCTTTACTTTAAAGATATTAAAGTACAAATCATTAATTTATCAAACAATGATACTTTAACATGCATCAGAATTGATTCCGTGCCTAAAAACAGTGGCTTTTTTGCGAGTGATAAGCACTATTTATATAGAACACCATTTTATGAATTCTATAAAAAGGGCGTAGCTCCTGTTAAGCTATTAATTACGGATACCATTACAAAAAAAGAATTTACCAGTACCATTAACTTATTAGAACCCCATGCAGTAACGCAGAGGCCTAATGAAAAAGAAATCGATTTAACTTCATACGTTAAAAACTTTGTATTTGAATACACTATTAACAGCAATGCCAAATTAGGCGATGCCATTATCCGATTTAAATATGCTGAAGCACCTATTAATAATCCGGGTCAAGAGGAAATAAAATATTTGGACTTTTTTTTACAAGCAAATGGCGATATTTCTAATTTAACAGGTAGAAATAAAATAAACTACTCCTCACGAGCCCTTTTTGAGAGTTGGAAAACTTTTTTTGATGCCCCTGCACAAAACACCAACGTTGTTAGACGTTATTTGGGTCTAGAGCATGTTTCTTATGCGAGCGGAAATGAACTTTCAGAATTATTAGAAAGAAACAAATTAAACACCTCTGTAGTTCAAAAGAATACTGATTATTCGAACATAAAAGACGGGCTTGGTATATTTGTTGCGCGCACCCTGTTTGTGCAAACAAATGTAAAATTACAACCTAGCTCCGAAACGCTCATAAAAACTTTACCCAAATTTCAGTAAAAGTAATTTAGGTAAAGTCTATTCTCAACAGTACTTCTTCCTTTTGTCATATTTGCTGACAAAAGGAAACCCAAT
>JANMIV010000157.1:0-2568 GCA_031375995.1 Bacteroidota bacterium | reverse complement strand
AGTGCCCAATTCCAATCCGGCTATGGTACCAATGCGCAGCTTAATTAGCTCGGCTAAATTTGCCAATTCAGATATGGATTTGCCTATTGCTTTTGGTAAAACCATATCTAATGAAGTATTTGTGGCTGATTTGGCTAAAATGCCCCATTTGCTCATGGCAGGTGCTACAGGGCAAGGTAAATCGGTGGGATTGAACGCTATATTGGTTTCGCTGCTCTACAAGAAACATCCATCGCAAATTAAGTTTGTATTGGTTGACCCTAAAAAGGTAGAGTTAAATATATATAAGTTAATTGAACGCCATTTTTTGGCTAAAATACCAGGCGATGCAGATGCCATTATAACCGACACCAAACTAGTAGTTACCACTTTGAGTTCCTTGTGTAAGGAAATGGACGATAGGTACGATTTGCTAAAAGATGCGCAAGTGCGCAATTTAAAAGAGTACAATGCCAAGTTTTTAAGCAGGCGTTTGGTGCCAACTGATAAAATGCAACATCGGTTTTTGCCTTATATAGTAGTGGTAATAGATGAGTTGGCCGATTTGATGATGACCGCAGGGAAAGAAGTAGAGTTGCCTATAGCCCGTTTGGCTCAGTTGGCCCGTGCCATTGGTATTCATTTAATATTGGCTACGCAACGCCCTTCAGTAAATATTATTACAGGTACTATAAAAGCCAATTTCCCTGCCCGTGTGGCCTTTAGGGTTTCGCAAAAAATAGATTCGCGTACTATTTTAGATGCCAATGGGGCTGACCAGCTCATAGGAAAAGGAGATATGTTGTTTAGCAATGGCAATGATTTGGTACGCTTGCAATGTGCTTTTGTTGATACGCCCGAAGTAGAGCGTATAGTAGAATTTATAGGCAGTCAGAATGGCAATGAGCCTTATTTGCTGCCTTTGGTGCAAGTAGAAGGAGAGGATGGCATGGGCAGTGGCGAAGCATTTAATAGCCGCGATAAAGATGAGTTGTTTGATGAAGCGGCTCATTTAATTGTGTCGAGTCAGCAGGGCTCCACCTCGCTTATACAGCGTAAGCTCAACTTGGGTTATAACCGTGCAGGGCGTTTAATAGATCAATTGGAAAAAGCCGGTATTGTAGGGCCATTTAAGGGCAGCAAAGCCAGGGAAGTATTGATAAGTGATATTGTGGAGTTGGAAGAGCGGCTTAAGAGTTTGTAGTTTTTCTGTTAATTGCCTGATGGATAGGACTGTTAAAAGCCTATTTTAAGCCAATTATATATTTAACAATATAGTCATTTAGTATTCCTATATTCGCATCGCTTTAGGTTTTGTGAAAAAACATACCCTCCATATTGAAACAGATGAAGAAAGTTTGTTTTATGCTATACTAAGTAGTGAAAAAATTACCCGACTGGCTTGGCTTTTAAACAATCAATTACACTTGCATTTTGAGCGTGTGTATCGTATTGAGTGGTACAATGAGTTGGAAAACGAAAACTTTTATTTTAGTAAGTTTGTTTATGAAGACGAGTTGAATCATTTAACATATACCTTGTTTGCCAATTACAGCGATGCCAAAATTTTGTTTACAGAATTGCGGGCCATGCAGTATTTTATATTGATAGAAGGAGGACTTTCTTTCTTTAACGAGAAGGGTTTTTTAGCACAAATAAAAGCCATCAAAGAAATACAGCTTACTTCCACAGTTGACCAAGGTAGTTTAAAGCAAAAACCCAATTTAATATTATAATACATTATACCATATATACATGACAAAAGCTCTTTTTAACAGAACAAAAATAGTAGCCACCATTGGCCCAGCCACCAGCAGTCTGGAAAAGTTAAAGGAAATTATATTGGAGGGAGTAGATGTGTGCCGCTTGAATTTTTCTCATGGCACTTATGAAGACCACAAACAGGTAATAGACAATATAAAAATGGCCAACGAACAACTGCGTACCAATGTATGTATGTTGCTTGATTTGCAAGGCCCTAAACTACGTGTGGGAGAAATGGAGAATGGAAAGGTGGAGTTGATTACGGGTGAAATAATAGAAGTAACCACCGAAAAGTGTGTGGGAACAAGCCAACGCATTTATATTAATTTTGAGAATTTGCCTAAGGATGTGAATGTGGGTGAGCGCATATTGTTAGATGATGGTAAACTAGAATTGAAGGTTTTAGAGACCAATAAAAAGAATTTGGTCAAAGCCAAAGTGGTATTTGGTGGATGGCTTTCCAATAAAAAAGGGTTCAATTTACCCGATACCAAAATGAGCATACCTAGTATGACTCAAAAAGATTTGGACGATTTGAAGTTTGGTATTGAAAATAAGGTAGAGTGGGTAGCTTTATCGTTTGTTAGAAGCGAACATGATGTGGTTTTTATTAAAAACATTATAGAGCTTAACGATTGGAAACCGCGTGTGGTAGCCAAAATTGAAAAGCGTGAAGTCGTTGCTCGCAGGTTGGACATCGCGTCTGGCAGTTCAGAATTGGTCGATGCGAATTTCACTCAAGACTTAGAGTTCGATGATAAAACGCTGACCACCATTCATGGTCCGCGCTGGCGCTTAGGCATTATCGGCGCAGGTCAATTATCA
>JANMIV010000152.1:0-6841 GCA_031375995.1 Bacteroidota bacterium | reverse complement strand
AGCTGCTGGCAGCCCTTTTTTATATAATCTTAGCTTCGTTGTGTAAAATACCAATTAATGAGCCTGCCTCTTCCACCGAAATTAATTTCACCGATCCTTTTGGAGCAGGTAATTCAAAACCCACTGTTTTACTTGTTAATTCAGTAGCAGCAGGTTCAACCACTTTCAATGGCTTGGTTCTGGCTGCCATAATACCACGCATATTAGGAATACGCGGCTCTGTTAGTTCCTTTTGTGCGCTTACCACCAAAGGTAAATTGGCAGTTAATTTTTCCTTACCACCATCTATATCGCGCTCTATGGTTGCTTTTCCTGCCTCCACCTCTATGCTAGTAATTACATTTACCGAAGGTAAACCAAGCATTTCAGCCAATAAACCGCATACTTGCCCACCATTGTAATCAATACTTTCACGTCCAGTAAATATCAAATCAAAGTTTTCCGCTTTAGCATAAGCAGCAATTTGTTCTGCCACAAAATAAGCATCGGTTGGTGCAGCATTAATTCTAACGGCATCCGTTGCGCCTATAGCCAATGCTTTTCTTATACTAGCTTCCGTATCTGCCAAACCAACTGTAATAGTAGTTACAGTTCCTCCTTGTTTTTCAGTCAATTCAAGTGCACGAGTCAATGACAATTCATCATACGGATTGATAATAAATTGTACTCCTGTAGTATTAAATTGTGTATTATTTTCAGTAAAGCTTACTTTTGTTGTGGTGTCAGGCACATTGCTAACACAAACCAAAATCTTCATAAATGTTTAATTATATTTTTTAAAGAATTGGCAAAATTACCCAATTTTTGAATTTAGCCTAATGCAAAATAATAGATTAGAAAAACTACAAGAAATGCTGGAGGAATCGCCTAATGATATTTTCCTAAACTATGCGGTAGCCATGGAATTTAAAGGAAAAAACAGGTTCGACTTATTCCAAAAGCAATTGGAAAAGGTATTGACCCTTGACGAAAATCATGTGGCATCGCTCTACCAATTGGGCTTGTTACTCAGCGAAAACCAACAAATTGAGCAGGCTATTATCCTATTAGAAAAAGGTTTAAATTTGGCAAAAGAGAAAAAAGACATGAAAACCTACAACGAATTCAAATCACTCCTTGACGAATTATTGTATTGATATAGATGACTTTAACTAAATTTTTTCAAACAGATGCATTAGAAGCCGGTTGCGATGAAGCAGGAAGAGGTTGTTTGGCCGGTCCTGTTTATGCAGCAGCAGTTATTTTAGATAAAAACAAACGCATTAAGTACCTAGACGACTCTAAAAAACTAACCCATAAGCAACGTGAGGAATTAAGGTTTGAAATAGAAGAAAAAGCTTTGTCATGGGCAGTAGCCAGTTTTACCAATGAAGAAATAGACCAAGTAAACATATTAAAAGCCTCCTTTTTAAGTATGCACAAAGCCATTGATGCTTTAAATATAAAACCAGCACACTTAATTATTGATGGCAATAGGTTTATTCCATACCCTAATATAACCCATACTTGCATAGTAAAAGGCGATGCCAAGTTCCAAAGTGTTGCAGCTGCCTCTATTTTAGCCAAAACACACCGCGATGAATTGATGTTGAAATACCATGCCGAATTTCCTCATTATGCATGGGATGAAAATAAAGGCTATGGCACTTTAAGACATAGAGCAGCTATTGAGAAACATGGCATTACTCCATACCACCGCAAAACATTTAGATTGCTAAAAGAACAATTGGAATTGTTTTAAGCAAAAAAAGACTCCAATTGGTAACGATTGGAGTCTTTTTTTATCAAATAATAAACCTAAGTTTATTTCTTTTGGTCAGAACTTGCATTTACAAACTCATATTTTGAACCATTCTTTTTCCAAATAACGAAAAGAACTTCCATGTTCTCTTTTATATACGTTTTAGGAATTACAGCAGTGTAAGTTTTATCAAAAGTTTTACCAGCTGCAATCGCACCAGTAGAAACCATGTAACCATAGTCTTTAGCTTCTAAAGCTTGTCTTAACACATGGTGATGCTCCACATTTGTAGATGGGCTATGTCCTGACTGATTTCCTTTAGCTTTATCTTCTAATAAATAACATCCTACATAAAATTCACCAGAATTATCCTTAAAAAATTTAGTTACCGATGTGATAGTAACCGTCCAAAATCCATCAGCATCTTGTGCCCAAGCAGTTTTAAAACCAACATTAGCCATAACTGGTGCGGTACTGTGCGCATCAATCGCAGCTTTACATTTTGCTTTCTCTGAAGTAGTATTAACTCCTGATGTACGATCTAATTGTGCAACATTATTAACTGCAAATGTTGGGTAACCTGTGATACCTAATGCTTTATCCCAAGTAGTTGCAGTAGTTGTTATAAATCCTTCTGCTACAAAGTTTTGGCTAAAAGTTCCTACATAAATGGCTTTAGTAGGTGCATAGTCAATAAGCTCCACAGCCATATCCCAGCCCCAACCACCACATGGAGGGCATTTGGTACCTGTGTATTTATTTAACAAAGCAGTGTTCACTTCTGGAGCAGTAGGTCCAGCTGTAGAAGTAGTAGAAGTGGTTGCTGTAGTAGCAGTGGTTGATGTTGTTGCTGCTTTTGTTTCTTCTTTGCTACAGCTTGCAAATACCAACGAAGCTGCTGTTGCTGCTAGCATCGAAAATTGTAAAAATCTGTTTTTCATTTTTTTAGTTATTTTTATGTTAAATTTAGAAATGCATATATAGTAAATAGAAAAATACAATACAAGAAAAAAATGTCATTTTTTAGCATAACACACTAAAAGCGAGCAAAAACGAAGCCTCTATCCTATTTGTTAAAAATAAAACATCTTAACCACAAAGAAATCAGAAACAGAAAATATGTTAAAATGTAAACCCAGTAAACTAAATAAGCTACAATCGTAAGAAAAGTGCGGAAACATGAAGTAACATTTTTTATTCGAATACATATAAATACTTTTGCTACAAATAATACCACCATGAAAGTTGAAATTTGGAGCGATGTAATGTGTCCGTTCTGTTATATAGGTAAACGCAGATTTGAAAATGCCTTGGAACAATTTGAAGGCAAAGAAAATGTAAGCGTAGTTTGGAAAAGTTATCAGTTAAATCCTGCACTTAAAACAGATCCTAATCAAAATACCATTGCGCATTTAGCAGCCACAAAAGGCTGGGATATGGAATATACACGCAAAACCACTGACCATGTTACCCAAATGGCCAAAGAGCTTGGACTAAGCTACCATTTTGATAAAGCCATTGTTGCCAATTCTTTAAAAGCACACCAGCTAATCCATTTAGCCAAAAAGAATGGCTTGCAAAATGAATGTAAGGAAGCTTTGTTGGCTGCCTATTTTACAGAAGGAAAAAATATAGACGACTTTGACACTCTTGTACAAATTGGAATGGCTGTTGGCATGGAGGAGAGAGAAATAAAAGACGCTTTACAAAACAATACTTATAAAAGTGCAGTGCAGGACGATATATATGAAGCCATACAAATAGGTGTAAAAGGAGTGCCCTTTTTTGTATTTGACGAAAAATACGCCATATCAGGTGCACAAGAAACGGAAACTTTTCTAGCTGCCTTATATAAAACAGCTCAATAAACTATTTTTGCATATACTAAATAATACCTTGTTTTCGGGTTAAATGCTTTGGGCATTTACATCTTTGGCAATTTTCTTTACCAAACCTTGCAATACGTTTCCTGGTCCACATTCATAAAAGTTTGTTGCACCATCGGCTACCATGGCTTGCACAGATTGTGTCCACTTAACAGGAGCTGTTAGTTGCGCTATTAAATTACTTTTTATTTCCTCTACATCATTTACGGCCTTTGCTACATAATTTTGATAAATAGGGCAAATAGGTGCACTAAATGTAGTATCCATAATGGCTTGTGCCAATTCCTTACGTGCAGGTTCCATAAGCGGAGAATGAAACGCACCACCCACTTGCAATACCAAAGCACGTTTTGCTCCAGCCGCTTTTAGCAATTCGCAAGCTTTATTTACGCCCGCTATTGAACCAGAAATAACCAACTGCCCAGGGCAATTATAATTAGCAGCAACTACTACCTCATCTGTAATACCTGCGCATATTTCTTCTACTTTGGCATCCTCTAAGCCTAAAACGGCTGCCATGGTTGAGGGCTCTAATTCACATGCTTTTTGCATAGCTAAAGCACGCGCATATACCAAACGAAGCGCATCATCAAAACCCAATACTTTATTGGCCACCAATGCAGAAAACTCTCCTAAACTATGTCCTGCTACCATATCGGGCTTAAAATCAGCACCAAAACTCAATGCTTTAATTACCGAATGTAAAAAAACAGCCGGCTGGGTTACTTTGGTTTGTTTTAAATCCTCATCAGTACCCGAAAACATTAAATCTGTAATATTAAATCCTAATATTTCATTTGCACGCTCAAACAAGGCTTTTGAAGCTGGATTTGATTCATATAAATCTTTACCCATGCCCGCAAATTGGGCACCTTGACCTGGAAATATGTATGCGTTTTTCATCAATTTATTTTGTAAAGTTTAAATAGTAAATTACTCCCCACCCCAATATTCTACGTAGTTATTCTCCGTTTCTGTCAGTTTTATATAATGTAATTGCCCGTTTTCTATTTTAGGAGCTAAAATATTCCATATTTCCACCACTATATTTTCTATAGAAGGAATAATGCCTTTCATAAAATCAACATCCTCATTGAGGTTGCGGTGGTCAATTTTTTCTACAATTTCTTCCTTAATAATGGCTTTCAATTGCTTCAAATCCATCACCATTCCTGTATCAGGACTTGCTATACCTTTTATAGTAACATACAACTCAAAATTATGCCCATGAAAATATTTATTGGCACATTTACCAAAAAAGTCCTCATTCTCCTGCTCCGTCCAATTTGGATTGTACAGTTTGTGAGCGGCATTGAAACGCTCTCTTCTTGTAATATATACTACTTTTTGCTTGTTATCAGCCATTTAAAACCCTTTTTTAAAAAACTGTGCAAATATAGGTGTAATGTATGCTGTTATACAAATTTGTTGATTTAAAGATTAATAGATTGTATATATTTAGGTTGTTGGAAGGAGACACAACAACGGACAGCGTGAATTTAAATAGATAGAAATTCCGAACTGGTAAAATGCCTATTTAGCCGACAAAGAATCTACTACTTTTTGCAAACGTGCTATTTCTTGCTGAAGTACATCTATTACCGCATCTTTTTGTTTGCATAAGTCTTTGTACTCCTCCACCCTTTCTGCACTGCCATATCTTTGCTCAATATAAACTCCTTGAGAATTTTCATATGAATTAGCTTCTTGAGTTATATTGATGGGGTCGGAGGTAAAATAATGAATGGGTGTATTTAATATACTGGCGGCTTGTTGCAGTTTATTAATACCTATATCTTCTTTTCCATTCTCAATTCTTGATAAAGCAGCTTGCGAAATATTCAGTTCATTAGCAAGAGATTCTTGTTTAATGCCCAACTCAAGCCTTTTGCTTTTTAGTTTACTGCCTACCTGTAAGTTTTTATTGTCCATGCTTTTTTTTACAAAAATGCATTTTTTATTCATATATGAATAAAAAATTCCTATGCTAATATTTTATTCGTATAGGAATAGGAAATCAAAGGTGTTTTCGGTTGTATTGTAGCTACACATTTACAAAAAAAATAAAAATAAAATTTAAAAAAAATGAAATCACAAAAACAACACACCTTTCTAATAATAGTATTATTACTATTTTCATCCTTTAAAGCACTCAGTTTTTCAAACATTAATGTGCAGTGGCACGTTGGAAACAACCAAGTAGAGGCTCCAGTTAACACAGCACCTATTGATATTAATGGTCCATTACGTTTAATTGCTACCATTACTTCACCTACTACAGAGTCTTTTGAAATACACACCTTGCTTTGGGAAATTACCACATCTAGACCCTATTTGTTTTCTGGTGTTCCCAAATTATGGATAACCAATAATCCTTCTTTCACCTCTAGCTCTTTAGCTCCTATTGCCACTGGTAACGGTGTTTTTGCCCATAGTGGTAACATTGCTCCTATCTCCACAAATCCTAACTTTGGTACTTACCGAGTATATATGCAATTTAATAGTACCGTTGACTTAGCCAATTGCCAATGGATAAATTTCAGTATTCGCACTTATTTTGGAGGCTTAATAGCTCCTCAATACGAATCACACAACTCTTCTTCTAGGCTCTATTTATCGCACCATGTTTCAAACTTGACCGAATGGAATACCCCCGATTTATTTGTAAGAGACAATAAAAGAGACGTAGGTATAGAGCCCAATTGGCAAATAAACAATGCCGAAATTACCAAAAGTGTAAGTATAGTAAACAAACTAAATGGCACAGTAACAAGAAACAGCATAGGGCTAAACCCCAATATGCTTTTACCCAACTATGCACAAAGAAGCACCTTGGGCAACTACAATACCATGAATGTATGGGTAGAAAACCGAGGCTGTGTAGCTACTACCGCACCCGCTAACTTAAACATATACTGGACAGTAGCCCGCCTGTGGGAAACATGGGGTAGGGATTGGCACAATCATAACGTTTATCCTTGGTCAAGTAGTAATTTTACCAATTATTTTGACCCCAATACAGGGTTAACAACACCCGTACCCTTGGGCAACCACATTACCCTTGCAGATAAAGACGATTATGAATCAGCAGTGCAGGCTATCAATATGCCTGCGGGCTTACAACCCACTGGCAGAGATGCCAATAGTGGCGACTATACAGGTGGCCACCTAGCCAGTGTGCAGTGGAATGCGCCCGATGCCCTGTGGTACACAG
>JANMIV010000132.1:0-16928 GCA_031375995.1 Bacteroidota bacterium | reverse complement strand
ATTAAGGAAATAAAAGATGTTCCTGTTATGGCTCTTACCGCAACCGCTACTCCTAAGGTACAGCAAGATATACAAAAAAACTTACAGATGCTTGATGCTGTGGTGTATAAGTCGTCATTTAATAGAGATAATTTGTATTATGATGTTCGCTCTAAAGGTAAAAAGGGCGATGCCATGAAAGAAATTGTTTCCTATATTAAGCAGCGTATGAATGGGAAATCGGGTATTATCTATTGCTTAAGTCGTAAAAAAGTAGAAGAAATATCGAGCATATTGCAAGCCAATGGAATAAAGGCACTGCCTTATCATGCAGGACTTGACGCAAAAGTTAGGGCAAGCCATCAAGACAAGTTTTTGATGGAAGATTCTGATGTAATTGTAGCTACCATAGCTTTTGGTATGGGTATAGATAAGCCTGATGTGCGATTTGTAATTCACTACGATATTCCAAAGAGTATAGAAGGGTATTACCAAGAAACGGGTAGAGCGGGTAGAGATGGTTTAGATGGAGAATGTGTGATGTTTTATAATCCTGCTGATGCCGAAAAACTAGAGAAGTTCTTGAAAGATAAGCCAGTAGCAGAACGCGAAATTGGTGAACTTTTGATTTTTGAAATGCAAGCATTTGCAGAAACATCGGC
Organism: Bacteroidota bacterium; assembly: GCA_031375995.1. Lineage (GTDB taxonomy): Bacteria > Bacteroidota > Bacteroidia > UKL13-3 > UKL13-3 > JAAFJM01. The sequence continues at coordinate 16,287 of JANMIV010000132.1, read as the reverse complement.
TTGCAGACGTAAATTCTTATTAAATTACTTTGGTGAGGAGTACGATGATGGAAAGTGCAACGGACGTTGTGATAATTGCAAGCACCCTAAAGAAAAAATGGATGCCAAAGCAGAGGCCGTTTTAGCTTTACAAACTATAAATTCTACCAAAAGCAAACATATACTTAAAACCACAGTTGATATGCTTGTTGGCAAAAAGAGCCATGAGGTCCAATTAGGTGGCCTTGATAAATCAACCTATTTTGGAAAAGGCAAGGATAAGGAAGAAAACTTCTGGAAGTCAGTAATACGTGGTTTACTTTTAAACGGTTATGTAAGTAAGAATATAGAAACTTATGGTTTACTGAGTGTGAGTGAAAAGGGAGAAGAGTTTATTAAGAAACCAACTCAATTTGAAATTGCACTTGATACCAAGTTTGAAAGATTTACAGATGACGATGACGACAGTGGACAAATAGAAATGGTATATGACGAGGTTCTTTTAGCCATGTTAAAAGATCTTTGTAGAAAAGAAGCGAAAGCCAAAGGATTGCCTCCATACATTATTTTCCAAGAAACCTCTTTGCAGGAAATGGCTTTTAAATATCCAATTGCCATGGATGAATTGAGTAAAATTACAGGCGTAAATACGGGTAAGGCTCAAAAATATGGTAAGCCATTTTTAGATATGATTGCTAAGTATGTGAAGGAAAATGAAATTGAGCGACCAGAAGATGTTGTAATTAAATCTGTTGTAAATAAATCTGCTAAAAAAGTAGTTATTATTACCAATATAGATAAGAAAATAGCACTGAGCGATATAGCACGTAGTCAAAACATGACGATGGATGAGTTGTTAGGTGAAATTGAAAATATAGTATATTCTGGCACAAAACTAAGCCTTAAAAAATATGTGAATGATTTAGCCGATGAAGAAAATATTGGCTATGTGATGGATTTCTTTAAAGAAACCAACGAGAATGTATTGGAAGCGGCCATGAGTGAATTTGGAGATGAGTTTACCAAAGATGATTTACATTTAATGCAAATTCACTTTGTGAGTGAAATGGCTAATTAATAAGTTTTATAGTTCAAAAAAAATCCCTTTAGGTGCATCTTAAAGGGATTTTTTGTGCAGTAAAGATTATGTAATGACTGAATTCATATAAATTTAGTCATTATGTTGACTAAATTTATATGAATTCAGTCATTATGTTGACTAAATTACTATATTTGCGTAGAAAAGGTAAAATATGGAACTGATTAAAAGAAGCCTAGAAGCGCAAATTATAAAGTATTTATTACCCAATAAAGTATTGCTGCTGCTTGGTGCAAGACGGATAGGCAAAACCTGCATGGTGAAGGAAATAATAGCCCAATTGCAAAACGAAACGGTATTGCAGCTAAATGGGGAGGATATGGCTACCGCAGAAATACTAAAACAAAGAACGGTTGAAAATTATAAGCGTTTACTAAGCAAGTATTCTGTTTTAGTGATAGATGAAGCACAAAAGATAGAAGATATTGGTTCTATTTTAAAACTGATGGTAGATGAAATTGCGGGTATTAAAATACTGGTTACGGGTTCTTCTGTATTTGATTTAAACAATAAACTAGGTGAGCCATTAACGGGACGTAAAAACACATTTCACCTATACCCATTGGCACAAATGGAATATCAGTTGCTAGAAAATTTGGTGCAAACCAAATCTAATTTGGAAGAACGCCTTATTTATGGTTGTTACCCAGAGCTACTTCAGTATAGCAATCAAGCAGATAAAGCTAATTACTTAAAGCAATTGGTAAACGACTATTTACTAAAAGATATATTGGCATTTGAGGGAGTAAGAAATGCTTCAAAAATGCTAGACTTATTAAGATTGATAGCTTTTCAAGTTGGTAAAGAAGTTTCTTTGGATGAATTGGGGAGGCAACTAGGTATGAGCAAAAATACCGTTGAAAAGTATTTAGATTTATTAAGCAAGGTATTTGTGCTATACAAAGTACAAGGATTTAGTAGGAATTTGCGAAGCGAGATAGTAAAAAGCAGTAAATGGTATTTTTATGATAACGGAATACGCAATATGCTCACGGCTAATTTTGCCCCCCTTTCCATGCGCAATGATGTGGGCGAACTTTGGGAAAACTATTGTTTGGCAGAACGCCTAAAATTTCAGGAATATACCGGACTTACGAGCAATAATTTTTTTTGGCGCACTTATCAGCAGCAAGAAATAGATTGGATAGAAGAGCGTGGCGGTGAATTGTTTGCTTTTGAAATAAAATGGAATGCAGATAAAAAGGTAAAAGTGCCTACTGCTTGGAGAACGGCTTATCCCAGTGCAGGTTTTGAAATTATTCACCCCAATAATTATTTAGATTGGATAGGAGCGTTCTAATATTTCTTCTTAATTTTATGGATGAGTAATGGATACTGTAAGCCCATTTTTTCCAAAGGGATTAATTCAAAAATTGCATTAATTTGCCGCATCAAATATAGCATTTATGGAGATTGTGTTTTTAGTAGTAGGGTTGTTGATTGGTTTTTTAGTGGGGTGGTTATTTAGTAAAAGTAAATCAACCCAAAACGTTGACAATGCCGAAGTGCTGGTCGGTTTGCAACAACAAATTTTAACAGAAAGCAATGCTAAATCGTCTTTGTTATCGGAAAACAAAATGCTGAAAGAAGAGCAAGTTTTATTGCGTGCAGAAAGCAAGGAGTCACAAGAAAAATTACTGGTATTATCCAATCAGTTAACAGCCGAAAAAAGTGAAAGTATGAATTTAGTAAAACGCTTAGAGGAACACAAAGCGGAGATAAGTAATTTAAACGAGCGTTTTACCAAAGAATTTGAAAACTTGGCAAATAAAATTTTTGATGATAAGAGCCAAAAGTTTACAGAACAAAACAAAAATAATATTGGCGAATTGCTCAATCCATTGGGCGAAAAAATAAAGGACTTTGAGAAGAAAGTAAATGACGTATATATAAGTGAGGGAAAGGAACGGGCATCGCTCAAAAACCAATTAGAGATGCTGCAACAGCTAAATCAGCAAATGAGCAAAGAAGCCAATAACCTGACCAAAGCACTAAAGGGCGAAAACAAAACACAGGGCAATTGGGGAGAGTTTATTTTAGAAAATGTACTCGAAAAATCGGGTTTGGTAAAGGGGAGTGAATATAAGGTGCAGGAAAGTTTTACCAATGAAGAAGGAAAACGTTTGCAGCCTGATGTAATTATTAATTTACCCGATAATAAAACGCTTATTATTGACAGTAAAGTGTCTTTAACTGCTTATGAGAAATTCTATTCGGCTGAGGATGATGAAACAAGAACAATTGCTATTAAAGAACACTTGCTTTCATTGCGAGCTCACATAAAAGGATTGGGAGATAAGTCGTACCAAAATATACACCAGATAAAAACACTAGATTTTGTATTGTTGTTTATACCAATAGAGCCCGCTTTTGCTTTGGCGGTACAAAATGATGCAGGTTTATTCAATGATGCATTTGAAAAGAATATTGTAATAGTAAGTCCTTCTACCTTACTGGCTACTTTGCGCACTGTTTCAAGTATTTGGCGTTATGAGAGACAAAGTGCCAATGCTTTGGATATTGCACAAAAAGCGGGCGATTTGTATGATAAATTTGAAGGATTTGTGAAGGACATGATAGAGGTAGGAAAAAAGATAGATCAGTCAAAGGCTGGCTATGCAGATGCTATGAATAAATTGGTGGATGGAAAAGGGAATATTATTAGCCGTTTTGAAACGCTGAAACAATTGGGTGCTAAAGCATCTAAACAATTGCCTCAGCAACTTATTGATAGGGCAGAACAATAAAAGCATTGTATTTTGATAGTCAAGCAAAAAATTCATTTTATAATCAATCCTATATCTGGGGGTAAAAGTAAAACCCATATCCCCGATTTGATATTTAAAGTGTTGGATAAAAACGTGTATGATATCAAAATATTTTACACGCAGGGACAAGAAAGCAATCACCATTTAGCGGCTACTAGTGCTATGGAAGCGGATATAATAGTTGCTGTTGGTGGAGATGGAACTATTAATAATGTAGCCCAATATGTAACCAATACCAACAAAATATTTGGCATAATTCCCATGGGCAGTGGCAATGGTTTGGCAAGGGAATTAAACATTCCTACCAATCCAGAAATGGCATTGACATTGATAAATGAGCAGAAAATAAAAAGCATTGATACGGGCAAGGCCAATAATCAGTTTTTTATAAATATAGCAGGAGTTGGTTTTGACGCGCATATAGCACATTTATTTGCTAGTGCCAGTTCGCGCGGATTTAAAACCTATGCTAAAATTACTTTTAAGGAGTTTTTTTCTTACAAAAACAGGTCATATCAACTCAGTTATAATGGAATAACTAAACAAGCAAAAGCATTTATGATTTGCGTATGCAATGGCACACAATTTGGCAATAATGTTTTTCCTGCTCCCAAGGCTATTTACAATGATGGTTTATTTGATGTGGTAGTGTTTAATTCATTTAAACTTTGGCGTGTGCCGCAAATTGCTTTTAAATTGTTTAAGGGAGATGTAAGCGATTTGCCATTTGTGGAAACATTTAAAACCGATAGTTTAACCATAAGCAGGCCCCAAAAGGAGGTAGCCAATATAGATGGGGAAGCCATTTGGCTTGATGACAAAATTACTTTTAAAATATTTAAACAGAATTTGAAGGTAATAACAGGATAATAGAACTGTTAAAGGATTATTGTAGTGTTGTATTTATTTGTTTTATAATTCAAATTTACTTCCGAAATTCGACCCAACTTAATCGACCCAAATTGTTATAATTAGGCAAACTTATGAGTAATAAAAACAAAAAAATGAATGGAGTAGTATTTAGCACAGATACCAGTTTTAATTACGATTTTGAACAAGAAGCAGCTTCGGAAACACTGGCCAATAATCAGCAAGATTTACGCATACATTTGGATAAAAAGAACCGAGCAGGCAAAGCTGTTTCGGTGGTAAAAGGTTTTATTGGTAAAGAGGAAGATTTAAGTGAATTGGGCTCTAAACTCAAAAAGTTATGCGGTGTGGGCGGTACGGTGAAAGATGGGGAAATACTAATTCAAGGCGATTTTAGAGACAAAATAATGGCCTATTTGGTAAAAGAGAATTATAAAGTAAAAAAGGCAGGTGGGTAATTTGCAGGGTTGCTTTGGTACATAAACAGCTCTAAATCAGGGGGGAAAATAGCAATAAAAAATGTATCTTTTTAAATAGATTTGATATAATGCTCCATTTGTTTGGCCAAATAATACAAATCCTTATTGGCTCCTGTATCAATTGTAATATCAAACAAATCAGTAGCAAAAGTCATTTGAGCACCTAATTGGTATTTGGCTTTGCTCAGAGAAGAAATACCTTGTAATGCCAACATTTCCTCGTGGTACACATTGAATAATAAGTCGAATTGGGTATCAATAAAGCGACCTATTTTATCTGGTTTTGGTAGGTTAAAAAAAGTAAGATATTCTCTCCAATACAACTCAGAACTAATATGGGGTTTTCTTTTTACAGGTAATTCTTTTTGGTTAATAAAACCCAATAAATATACTTTTTTACCTTCCCCCCTTAAATCATTGGCAAACTGTTGCACCTTTTGCTCGTCAGCCATGTTTTCTGCATTGTAAACAATGCCAATTTCTTGCGCTTTGTCAAAAGGCATAAACGCATGTTTAGTTTGTTTAGCTTTTAATTGTTGCTTTAAGATAAGCCCACCAAAGTAATTTTTTAGTTGTTCAAACATGGTTTGTGAAAATAGCTAAGCAAATATACAAATTAATCATTAATGAGGAGCTTTACATAAAATAAGGGGTTGCGTAGTTTTGCACGTAAGTCCAAATCTTCAAACATGCAACTAATGGTTTCTCGCAATGCTTTATTTTTATGTGCTTTATTTACCACAAAGTTAAACAACCAAGGGTATTTGCATAGCTTTTGCATGGTATGGCTTAGTTTTAATTCGTCCCATTGCCTATCGTAAAATGCGGCATCGTAGGTTTGATTAAACTGAGCAGAAAAATTGTTTTGCTCTAGGCAATTTTTAATATGTGCAGCGGCTAACATTCCACTGTACATGGCATTGCCAATTCCTTCGCCCGTAAAGGGGTCAATTAAACTGGCAGCATCGCCAGTTAGTAAAAAGTGATCACCACTTATTACTCTTTTTTTGCTTCCCAGTGGCAATCCCCAGCCTTGTATTGGGCTCACTAATTCTGCATTGGCAAATCGGTGTTTTATTTTTGGGTTATTGGCAATGGCACGCAACATGTCTTTTTTAAGATTTACGTTTTTAGCACTTACTGATGAGCTTAGCATACCAGCACCTACATTGGCTTGGCCGTTTGGTAATGGGAAAATCCAGAAATAACCGGGCAGCAACTCTTCTAAAAAGTGCAGTTCTATAAAGTTTTGGTTATGCAATTCTGTTACGCCTGTATAGTAGGCACGAATACCAGCGCAGTAATGGTCGTTTTCTTTTTTTATGTTCGATAGCTTTTTGGCTACTATTGATCTATCTCCTTCGGCTCCTACTATTAGCTTTATGTTAGATAATGTGTTAGCAGAACCATCTTTAGTGTATGAAAGTTCTATTCCGTCTTTATGCTTAATTATGTCTTTGGCTTCTGCCCCTTCTATTACAGTAGCATATTCTTTATCTAACTGATTGAAAAGGCTGGCATCAAAATCCATTCTTTTGCTTATAAAACCAGGTGCGTGGGTTTCTTTGCTTATATCCGATTTAAAAGGAATATCAATGGCTTTTCCATTGGGTGCTACAAATTTTACTCCCCAACTTGGTAAAAACTGATCAGGGTTGTTGTTATAGTCATAAATCATGCTATTATTAAGCTGCTTCATTACATATACTACCTTTCCGCTTAAGGCATCACCACACACTTTATCGCGAGGGAAAACAGCCTTATCTATAATGGTATGAGGTATTTTATGTTTGCTAAGGAAAAGAGAGGTACTGCAACCAGCAGGACCGGCACCTATAATAACTATATCAGTTGATTTCATGTAAAAGTGGGGCAATTTATATATTATATAGTTATTATTTATAAGGAAGCATTTAAAACGGACTGCAAAAAAAAACCATTGTATTTCACAATGGTTTTTTTACGTTTATTTTTTACTTTAAAATGGTAAGTCGTCACTATTGTTATCATCACTGCTAAATGACATACCAATAGGAGGCGCATCGTCTTGTGTTGGTTGGTTTTGCGGGCTATTATTGGCTTGAGAAGAAGTAGCACCACTTACTTTCCACGCACGTAATTCGGTATAATAACGGCCATTGTATTCTCTCGATTCTGCATCAAAAGACACCGTAACGTCTTGTCCTACCGTATAAGGGTTTTGATCTATTTTATCTGTCCAAAGGCTAAAAAGCACTTTTTTAGGGTATTGATCTAGTGTTTCTATTAAAAATTCTTGTTTACGCCATGGGCCATTTTTGCCTTGCCCTGAAACCATCGGCAATGATTGCAATATTTTTCCTTTTAAATCCATGTGGCAAATAAACAATTTTGCGCAATTAGTTTAAATATAATTTATTACTTATTTTTTAACATATCACAAACTAACTTATCTATCGGAAAGGTAAATATGTCAGTGTGCAAATCTTTCATTTCCAGCCATTTGAACTGGAGTGTTTCTGTTTTTCCGTTTTCTGTTATTTCTATTGGGTTTAAATTCAAGGAAATAGGTTTGTTTTTGGCTTCAACTGCATAATAAATAGCAATTAGTTGATCACCCAATTTAAAAGCACTCGGTTGAAAAAAGTCAGTAGTATAAATATGCTCCTTTACCTCAATGGCCAAGTTACACTCTTCCATAAATTCTCTTTCCAAACAAGCTTTGGTTCCTTCTCCCAACTCCAAACCTCCACCAGGAAATTTGGTGAATTTAAAATCACCTATTTGTTCATCTACTATGAGTATATTATTCTTATTGTCTGTAAGAATACCATAAACCCTTATGTTTAAGCGGGTAATCATTTTATTCTAATTTATCTAAGGTATATATTACGCCAAAGCTAAAGTTAAAATACCAAGGTCGGGCTTCCATTTGGTTACTGCTAACTGAGCCAGGAAAAATACCCAATTGAGGTTGACAGGTAAACTTGAGTTCTTTGGTATAATTATAATCAAAGCGCATACCTAGCATTAAGTTTGCACTAAATCTGTTTGCACTATAACCGGTGCTATCAATAAAAAATTCTTTTTCACTGTCAATAGTATATCCTTGGCTTAGTACAGCATTTATATCGTGTTTAAGAAGGGTATTTATGCCTAAACCTAAACTAGCAAAAGTATTTATTTTGTGAGGCCTTTTTGCGTCAAATTGATAATGAATGGTAATAGGTATTTGTAAATATTGGTAGCGGTAGTTTAAATCAATATTGCGTTCCGAAGTTGTTTTGTCGAGCACACGTCCATTGCCAAGTCCTGAGCCAACGCCAGGAAAAGTAGCATCTAGGTATTGTAAGTTTTTAAGTTGTCGTTGGTGCCCTAAAACCAAATATCCAATACCTGCTTGAAGGGATAAAGTGCGGTTTATTTTATAAATAAAACCAGCAGCTATATTGTAAGTAAGTCTCCATGTTTCTTTATTGCTTATGGAGTCTTGGTATTGCGTGTAAGTTTGCTTGTTTTTGAGCGTTTCACTGCTATTTGATGAGTTATAAGAGCCATTGAATACAGTACCAACAGTAGCATAAAAATTAAGCGTAGTTGTGCTGTTCTTTTGCGCTGCCACGCCAAGCTGTAAAATCAAAAAAAGGACGAGTAAAACATAATTACTCTTTCTCAAACTCAAGTTCATCGTTGTCATTGTCTTTTTCTTTGGGTTTTTCATTGTTTTTATTGTCCGTATTGGTGCCAAACTCTTTTTTTATCAATTCCTTTATAGTTTGCCCTTCTTGTTTTATATTCTGTTTTATATTGGCCTTTACATTGGCTTTATCATAGCTAATTTTTAAGTTATCTATTGGCCCTCTCATGCTTATAAATAAATTCAATCCTTTTGTTTTTTCATCTTCTTCGCCAAACTCATTGTCTTTGGGTTTGCGTTTTTTCTTAAGCAATTCAGTTAAATTTAGCTTTAGGTTATAGTCTAAAAAATTATCGAAATTTTGACTGCCACTCATTGTTATATTTAGTGCATTATTGTTAATTTGCATTTTAGGAATTACTATAGTTTGTTGTTTTATTTCTATAGTATTGTTTAAATCGGCAAACTTTAAATTTTGCAAATCAGAAAGGCTTATGTATTTGCTCAATGCTTCAAGTGGTTTGTAATTGATTAATTGTCCATTTTTTATTTGCACACTTATCAATGCCAATATTTTATCTTTTTTGCAGTTGAGTTTTTCGTCCCAAACGCCTGCAAAATCAATATTGCCGCTATAGGTGCCACTTATATTTTGATAGGTAATATTGTTTTGTCCAAAATTCTCACATTGCTTAAAGGCGTCTGTTAATTGGATGTTTTTTATATTGATTTTACTTTCCACAAAATAGTTTCCTTGGGTACTATTTACAATTTTTGTGCTTAAAGCAAGCGTACCATTGAATGCACTACAAGTAAACTTTTCTACTATTATTTGCATAGGCAATACCTGCAATTTTGTTTCTACTTGGTGGGCTATAAATTGCTTATGTTTTAGTTCTTTTATGCTTGCATTTAAGGTAAGTTTTATGTTTTTAGGTAAGTTGTATTGTTGGTTGCTTTTGTTATTTGCATTATCAGCATTGGTGGGAGCAAATATTACATGGGCTAAATCTACAAAATCGCTTTTGTAATTGATATCAGCATCCAATATTTCATTAGCAGAGAATAGGTAGCCCAGAAAATTATTTAAATACCCCTTTATACTTACGTCCGTTTGATTTAGGTTTAATGCACAGTTTTCAATTTTTAAATCAGCGCCATTAAGCCCAAATGTGGCTTTTAGGTTATTGATAGTTTTATCAATGTCTTTTACTTTAAGCTCATTGATATTTAGATCAAAATTACCATAATTACCTGCTTGTTTCCATATTTTGCTTGCGTCTGCGTCCTTTAAGTTTGCTTTTATTTTGGAATCAAAGTTTACCGTACCACTTATTTTCTCAATACTATTATTAGGAAATAGCTTAAATAAATTGTTTAAATCCATACTACCATTTACACTCAAATCAAGCAATGGTTTAGCCAGATTGCTTAATTGTATATTGGCACTTATATTATCGTTGAGCAATTGCGCCTTCACATTTTTTAAGAACAAAGAACTTGTGGCAAGCGTTTTTTTATCGCCATTATTAAATGCTCCCAAAAGCGAAATATTGTGGAGCGATAAGTTCAGTTTTTCGTTTTTTAAACTGCCATTATTAATGCCAAAAGTGGTTTCTATGCGCGGATTGCTATGCGGAGTAATAGGGCCAATTACAGAGCCTTTAAAGTAAACATTTCCGCTTGTTTGGTATGCCAACACCTCCGCAGGCAGTGTAATTGGCAAAATGGAGAGAAGGGAGGTAATGCTTATTTTTTTAGCATCAAAACGAATGTCGGCATTATTGCCTTTGGCTGTTTCTTTTAGGCTACCATTCACCAATAAATCAAGTTCGTCAATTTTTAAAGCAGCATTTTTGAAAGTATATGTTTTCAGTGCATTATTAATATTGATACTGGCTGACAACTCTACCTTTTTATCGGTAATGAATGCAATGTCTTCCGCACGGCATTTTTCTACCAAAGCTTTTGCATCTATTTTCAAATCAAACACTTTATTACTGAATTTGCCTTCAAACTCAGCATTGTTCAAAAAGGTATGGTATAGCTGCTTGGTTTGGTAATTGGTAAATCGGATGGCTACGTTATCAAATTTTACCTTTTCCAATTCTACAAGAAATGAGCTGGTATCCTTTTCCGCATTCGTTTTGGGCTTAATAATGTCAAAATTGGCTTGTCCTTTTTTGTCAACTACCAATTGGAACTGGCCGCTATCTATCTTAATTACTTGAATGTGGTAATTTTTATTGATGATATCTTCTATATTAAATCCTAAATAAACATGATTGGCTTTGAAAATGGAGCTATTGTTTTTTGAAATAGAAACGCCTAACAAATCCAAGCTTACATTGGGAAAGTTCTTAAACAAAGTAACGTCTGAACTTTCAATCTTCAATTCTGCATTAAGCTCCTTATTTATTTGTGCTAACACAAAATCAGTGAGTATTTTTTTGTTGCTGATTAAATAGCCTAAGGCCGCAGCAAAAACCAATGCAATGACCAAAGTGGCTATAAGCAATATTTTAAATACCGATTTCAAGTGTTTTTTATGTTTAAGCGCAAAATAGCAGCAATAAACTGATATTATTTTGGCTTTAAATGCACATTTTTACCAGAGTGTACAATATTGTATTCCTAAGATTATAAGCGTTTAGTGTGTTTTTTTGAAAAAAACAAAAGAAAAGGCTTGTGTTTTTTGACGGTAATTCTATATTTGCACTCCCTAAAAGGAAAAGGAGGCATAGCTCAGCTGGTTCAGAGCATCTGCCTTACAAGCAGAGGGTCATAGGTTCGAATCCTATTGTCTCCACAGAAAAAGGTCTCTAATTTAGAGGCCTTTTTTTATGGACAATGGCTTGGTTTTACTCTAGTAAGATCTTTGCAATATGACTAGGGCTTTTGGGGCCTTGTTCATGAAGGTATTTTACCGATTTTGCTGCTACAAACAGAAACTTAATTGAAATATACTTTTATTTTGAATAGGGGTTTTACTACTTCTTATTTGTCCTTTAAGAGTAAATAATAATTATGATAGTAAAGTATTGTTTTTTTTTTCATCGCACTCTTTTTTTTTAACATAACACAAGCACAATGGAATAAAGTAAATAGTGTTCCTAATCAAGATATTGTTGCATTGGATTATGCTGGAAGTACTTTATTGGCAGCAACCGATTCCAATTTAATATATAAAAGTACCGATATGGGACTTACTTGGAAGCCAATAGAGGTAAGCCCTTTTTCTATTCAAATTACAACCTTAAAGGTTATAGACAATATTATATGTATTGGAACTTATAGCCATGGAATATTTACCAGTTCTGATAACGGAAAAGCATGGTTTAATCCTGTTTTTAACATACTTACGGTAACTAGTTTTGAGAAGTACAGCAATAAAATATATGCTGGTACACAGGGTAATGGTGTGTTGGTTTTTGATTCCGTTGCTAATATATGGATAGCAGTTAACAATGCTTTGCCAAACTATTCTCATAGTGTCAACACTATATTGGCTAATAAAAGTAAACTATTCATCGGTGCGGGTGCTAATGGCACGTTTTATCAATTTAACAACGTTCAGGCTTCTTGGGAAGAATTTTTTTATTATGGGAGATTGATGCCAGGTATACAAATAGATAAACTAATAGCAAAAGGTGATACTATTTTTGGAGTAGGCGGACGAAGAGTAATCCGAAGCAATAACAATGGTATTGACTGGATAGATGATAACGAAGGTGTGCAAGTTGGCGTAGATAAAAGAATATTTGTTGGAGCCGATAAAATTTTTCTCCTTACAAATACACTTAATGGTGATACTTGGATACAGCAGAGGGCTAAAGAAGCTGTCAATAAATCTACTTGGGCAATGGAAGAGGAGATTGTGCCTAATGGTTATTCTTATGATATAATGGAGTATGACGGTAAGCTTTTTTTAGCCAGAGAAAACGGATTGTTTGTAAAAACAAAAAGTGTTGGTGTATCTTTTCCTACACATGATAAAGTATCGGTAGCTATTTTTCCTAATCCAACCAGTCAATCAGTATTACATATTAGGAGCAACGAACCAATTGAGAATTTAAGTATAGTAAATAGTGTTGGTCAAGCAGTTTATAATGAAACCACAATGCAAAATGAATCTATTGTTTTGCCTAGTTTAAATAAAGGGATATATATCTTAAACTTTAAGTTTTTAAATGGACAAAGCGAAATGAAGAAATTGATTATTGAGTAATTGAATGAGTAGCATTGAAAGGAATAAAGATTTATTGTGACTCAATTGTTAAAGCCTTTTCAATTCAAGTTTTTTATAATCTCCAATAGTTACAAGAAAACACAGTGTTGAGTTTCATTATTATGATTAATTTGCCACAAATTTTAAATGGCAGGTATTTATATACATATTCCTTTTTGCAAACAAGCTTGTTACTACTGTAATTTTCATTTTTCCACCCAACTTCAGTATGCAGATGAAATGGTGGAAGCTATTTGCACAGAAATAGTACTTAGAAAAGCATATTTAAAAGAGGAAACCATACAAAGTATTTATTTGGGTGGTGGCACGCCAAGCCTTTTAAATGCAGCACATTTGGCACAAATTTTTAATACAATACAAGAGCATTTTGTAATAAGCGAGCAGGCCGAAATTACTTTAGAAGCCAACCCCGATGACTTAACATTGGAGAAACTGGAGACCATAAGCAAAACACCAGTAAATAGATTGAGCATAGGGGTGCAGAGCTTTTTTGATGCTGATTTAGTTTGGATGAATAGAGCGCATAAAGCTTCGCAAGCCAAAGAAGCAATTGCAATGGCAAAAAACATTGGATTTGAGAATATAACCATTGATTTAATTTATGGTACATCTGGTTTAAGTAATACTAACTGGATAGCGAATATAGAAACGGCCATAGCTTTGGGAGTAAACCATATAAGCAGTTATGCACTCACGGTTGAGCCCAAAACAGCATTGGACACCTTTATAAAAAAAGGGACATACCAAGCCATAAACGAAGACCAAGCCGCAACACAATTTGATATATTGACAGATATATTGAATAAGAACCATTTTATACATTATGAAATAAGCAATTTTGCCAAAGAAGGTTTTTTAGCCAAACACAACAGCAATTATTGGAAAGGCAGCCATTACTTGGGTATTGGCCCTTCTGCACATTCCTTCAATACCATTTCTCGCAGTTGGAATATTGCCAATAACCAAGCATACATGGCCGCTATAAAATTGGGAAAATGTGAAATAACAGATGAAGTTTTAAGCACGAATGATCAAATTAACGAATACATAATGACTGGTTTGCGAACCATTTGGGGTTGCAATTTGGGTTTAATAGAAAAACAGTTTGGGCTGAAAGAGCGGGAGAGGATTGAGAATGGCGCACAAAAGCACATTGATAAAGGCTTATTAGCCATACAGCAAAATATATTATCAACTACCGTAAAGGGTAAATTTTTGGCAGATGGAATTGCTGCTGATTTATTTTTGGTATAAATAAATAAGTAAAACTATAGCTATAATTGAGGCATAAATAATAGAAAAAAATGAATGAGTGGTGGGAAATAGCAAGTGTATTTTTGGTATGCACTTTTAAGTTTATTATTGGTTTAGGAATGGCTTTGGCGTTTAATTTTACGCCTGTTTTGTTTTATCTAGCTACGGTTGGTGGCGGTATGTTGGGTGTATTCATCTATTTATACTTATGGGAGTTTGCCCTTATACTCAAGAAAAAATGGATAAAACCTAAACCTATCACTAAGCATATAAAAATAAGTAAGAATATACGCAGAATGGTTCATTTTTCAAGAACTTGGGGTATTTATGGTATTGCCTTGGTTACGCCAACCATTATATCAATGCCTGTAGGTACTTTAATTTGCAGAGCTATTGAAAAAAACAAATGGCATATCAAACTAGTTATGTTTGCTTCACTTAGTTTTTGGGCGGTTTTAGTTATTGCGTTGCAATATTTTTTCAATATTGATATCAAGTCACTTTTTAATTAAATAGGAAATGAAAGTATTATATGCCATTCAAGGTACAGGAAATGGACACATTAGCAGGGCAAGAGCCATTATTCCTATACTAAAAGAATTATGTGAGTTAGATTTGCTTATAAGCGGAACACAGGCCGATGTACAATTGCCATACGATATAAAATACAAGCTGACAGGAGTAGGATTTACTTTTGGTACAAATGGTAAAATTGATTTAGGTAAAAGTGTAAAAGATTTGCATCCTATAAAGTTTTTAAAAGATGTATATAAAGTGCCTGTAAAAGACTACGATTTGGTTATAAATGATTATGAGCCAATAAGTGCATGGGCTTGTAAAATACAGCATATCAATTGTGTGGCTATTAGCCATCAAGCGGCTTTTTTAAGTGAAAACACACCCAGGGTAAAAAAGATAGATAAGTTTGCAGAGAATGTATTGAAAAACTATGCTCCTTGCACAGATAAAGTAGCTTTTCATTTTGCCAAGTATGATGAATTTATTCATACACCCGTAATTAGAGACGAGGTAAGGCAAATAGAAGTAGGCAATAAGGAACATATTTCGGTGTATTTACCCGCTTATGCCGATGAAGTATTAATGAAACATTTCCATGCTTTACCCCTTATTCCATTTGAAGTATTTAGTAAGCATAGCAAGCAAGCGTATTCCAAAAAGAACGTAACCGTAAAGCCTGTTTTAAACAATGAATTTATAAAAAGTTTAGCCAATAGCAACGGACTCATAACCAATGGTGGATTTGAAAGCCCTGCGGAAGCTAGTTTTTTAGGTAAAAAGGTAATGTGCATTCCTATGTCTAACCAATATGAGCAATTATGCAATGCAAAAGCATTTAAGTTATTGGGAGGTACAAGGGTAAAAAAGGTGGATGAAAGTTTTGCGCAAAAAATAGCCCTTTGGCTTGATAATGCTAAGCCTATAAATGTAAATTATAAAGACGAAACGGCCGAAATAGTAACTAGTATTATTAATAAATACAAATAATAAGCTTAGATTACTAGGAACAGATAAAAAAGCTTTAACTAAACCTGCGCTGAATCAATTTTTCCAAATCTTTAACCAAAGCATTGTCATGACTCCAGTTATGTGCAATTTTCAATTCGGTCCAAGTAAGCATAGCCTCGTTTAAATCATTTGAATTGTTAATTTTATCAATTGATTTAGCGTATTCTACCACATTTTCTTTGAATAGCTCATTGACAAAAGCTATTTTTTTGTTCAATGAAATAGCTGTTTTTAAGCTATCAATTTTAGGCTCAATTATTTTTTCAGCATGTTGGAAACCATCTTTGTTCATGGCTATCTTTTCGTTTAAGCTGGCTTCGGTAGCAGGCATAACCGTTTTACCTATGCTAAAAAATGGAGCAGGTTTTTCTTTTACCTCTGGAGTCGTCATATCCTTAAACATTTCAGGAATTGGCACAATGGTTACTTGAGGTTCGGCCTGTTTT
>JANMIV010000082.1:0-1302 GCA_031375995.1 Bacteroidota bacterium | reverse complement strand
CGCTGGACTAAAAGGGAGTTAAGTAGGCGTATAAAAATAATCGACAATTTTTTTATCGTTGTAAAAATAACATAAGTAACTGACCTTTAGTCAGTTACTTATGTTATTTTTACAACGACTTCCTTTTTAAAAAATTGCGGTTATTTTAGCCCAATTACTTAATTACAAAAATATAATTTTAAGAAACAAAAATGATAACTATACTCGCTATCGAAAGCTCTTGTGATGATACTTCTGCCGCTGTAATCCGTGACGGAGTGGTGCTGAGTAACTGTACCGATACCCAAGAATCACACAAACTTTATGGTGGTGTAGTTCCCGAGGTAGCTTCACGTCAGCATCAAATCAACATCGTTCCTGTGGTTGATATGGCGTTAAAAAAAGCCAATATTACTTTACAAAACCTTGACGCTGTGGCGTTTACACGAGGACCAGGTTTGATGGGTTCGCTATTAGTAGGCGTTTCTTTTGCAAAAGCGTTGGCTTTGAGTATCGAAAAACCTTTGATAGAAGTAAATCACATGGAGGCGCACGTTGCTGCAAATTTTGCTGACGAACCTTTGCCGAGTTTCCCTTTTTTGTGTCTGACTGTTTCGGGCGGACATACGCAAATCGTGCTGGTAAAGGATTTTTTAGACCAAAAAGTAATCGGAGCGACTATTGACGATGCAGCAGGCGAGGCATTTGACAAAACAGGAAAGTTGCTCGGTTTAGAATATCCCGCAGGCCCTGAAATAGACAAATTAGCGAAATTGGGACAACCTATTTTCAAATTTTCTGAACCCAATATGCCTGATTATAATTTTAGTTTTAGCGGTCTAAAAACGTCTATTTTATATTTTTTAAAAAAGCAACTCCTTGAAGATGAGGACTTTATAAAAAATAATTTGAATGATATATGCGCCTCTGTACAAGCGACGATTATTACTATTTTGATGAAAAAAATAACCAAAGCCGCAAAGGAGCATAAGATAAAAAATATTGCGATTGCAGGTGGCGTATCTGCAAACTCAGGTCTTCGGGCAGCGATTACAGATACGGGTAAAAAATTAGGTTGGAAAACTTTTATCCCAGATTTCCAATATTGTACCGATAATGCAGGTATGATAGCTATAGTAGCGCATCAAAAATATTTACAAGGAGCATTTGTTGGGCAAGAGGTTAGTCCTTTGGCAAGGTATCAATAAGTTTTTTGGGTTCGTCCATGATTTTGGCGGAACTTCCACGGTAAAACCCGTGAGGTCTTCAATACCTCACGGGTTTATAGAGCGCAATAAATCTATTCCGCCAAAATCATGGATG
>JANMIV010000055.1:0-4130 GCA_031375995.1 Bacteroidota bacterium | reverse complement strand
AGAAATGCAAATCAGAAGTCTTCAGCAAAAAATGGACTTACTACTTGAAGAGCAAATAAAAACATTGTTTGAAACGCAGGAAAAACAATTCACACTGCTCAAAGAAATTAATACTAAGCTTGATACCATTAAACACAATGGCTTTTAATAAACCCTACCAACCATGAAAACTGAGCACGAATTAAATGATGACATATTAAATATAACCATGAAAATAAGGGCAGAATATCCAGAACTTCTAAAGTACTTGGACGAAATGCCTGTTACCATTCCTGATGAAAAAAATCCAGAAATTAATCTCAAAAATTTAAAGGCTTACTACCATTCATTATTTACCTTATTAGAAGGATATAAAAATGAAAAGCCGTAATTAAAACAGTGAATGATGTAATTAATTGAAATCATTTTGTAACACTTCACCCAATGAATTAAACATACTTTGTAGTGTAAAAAAGATACACATTTAATCAAAAAAAATCATGACTAATTTAACTGAATTAAAAGGAAACTGGAAAGAAACCAAAGGTAAACTAAAACAAAAATTCGCCACACTAACTGACGATGACTTGTTATTAGTAGAAGGAAAACAAGACGAAATGATTGGGAAAATTCAAGCTCGATTGGGAAAAACAAAAGAAGACATTCACAAACTCATATCTGAATTATAATTTACCAACTATTCAATATAAACCATTTACATCATTCAAAAACACAATAATGAAAAAATCAATCATCACCATATTTACCATAGGATACATAGCCACTAGCATAATATACAGTTGTAATTCACCTGCTAAAAAAGTAGAAAATGCGCAAGAGGAATTAAAGGATGCTAAACAGGAATTAAGTCAAGCGCAAAAAGATTCGGTAGCTGATTTTGAATACTTCAGAAAATCATCAGAAGAAAGAATAGCTAACAATGAAATAGTAATTGAAGCTTATAAAAACAGAATGACTACTGATAAAAGAACAATAAAAGCAAAAGACCAAAAAATAATTGACGATTTGGAACAAAAAAATATTGATATGCGTAAAAAAATATTAGAATACAAAGAAGAAGGCAAAGATAAGTGGGAAGCTTTTAAAGTAGAATTTAACAATGACATGGATGAATTGGGGGATGCAATTAAAAACCTGACCATTAAAAACACTAAATAATTATATCATGAAAAGTATTTTTAAACTAAGTATATTACTTTTGAGTATTTGCCCATTGAGTTCATTTGCCCAGGAAAAATATGGAAAAACACTCAATTTAGGATTGGGCATTGGTGGAAGAACAGGTTATTATGGTTATGCATCGCGCTCATTGCCTGTGTTCCATTTGAACTATGAATTTGATGTGGCAAAAAACTTTACACTTGCACCATTTATCAGTATTTCAACATTTACCAACGATTACTACTGGGGCAATAGTAAAAACCCTTACCGTTATTATACTTACAGAGAAACAGTTATTCCTATTGGTTTGAAAGGCTCGTACTATTTTGACGACTTATTAAAAGCCAGCTCTAAATGGGATTTCTATTTAGCAGGCTCTTTAGGATTTGCTATTATCAATCAAACTTGGGACAATGGATACAATGGAGATAAAAACTATTACAATGGTGGTAGTAATTTATTTTTAGATATACACATTGGAACAGAGTATCATTTTAACAAGCGATTAGGTGCGTTCCTTGATTTATCAAGTGGTGTATCAACTATCGGTTTAGCTATTCACGGAACTAATTAAAAAACAACATGGGAAATTTATTATACTTTATAGCCGTTATTCTTATCATTATGTGGGCAATTGGCTTTCTTGGATACAATGCAGGAGGGATAATTCATGTACTGCTGGTTATAGCGCTCATCTCGGTTATACTAAGGGTTATTCAAGGAAGAAAATTATAAGCAAATAAGCATTAGTAATAGCTAATGCCAGTTATCATCATTTAAACAAATAAAAACATGAATTCAGGAAAAGTAGTTTTAGGAGTATTGGCAGGACTTGCCTCAGGTGCCATATTGGGCATATTGTTCGCCCCCGATAAAGGGTCAGAAACCAGAAGAAAAATTGTAAAAAAAGGCTCCGATTCAATTGACGAGTTAAAAGAAAAATTAGATGATCTAATGACGGCTTTGACTGAAAATTTTGAAGAAGTTAAAGACGATGCAATGGAGCTTTTTGAAAAAGGAAAAGGCAAAGTTCAAGACATGAAAAAGGATATTAAATCGGAAACGAATTAATATAAAAAAACACATAAAACACCGAACCTTTAATAGGTAGAAAATGGAACAGAAAACAGCTTTTATGGAACCCTTATTTGAAAAAGTAGAGGCTTATGGAAAAAGTAGTTTTGAGTTATTCAAACTCAAAGCCCTTGATAAATCGGCTAATGTAATAGCATTACTTGCTTCAAATAGTATTATATTAATTTTTCTTGTATTGTTTTTACTTACACTCAATATAGGTGTGGCTCTATGGCTTGGCGATATATTAGGAAAATCATATTATGGTTTCTTTTGTGTAGCGGGCTTTTACGCAATTATTGGTGGTGTTTTATGCATGTTTTTAAACAAACCCCTACAACAAAAAATCAATCAAGTTATTGTCTCACAAATGCTTAATTAAATTCCAATGAATAAAGTAAATTCAGTTGTACAATTAAAGGAAAGCATTGCCTTACTAGAAAGGCAACAAGCTAATGACGAGCAACTACTCAAAGAGCAATTTAAAATTACCTACGCTGCATTGAGTCCCGCTAATTTAATTAAAAATACTTTCCACGAACTTGTTCAGGCTCCTGATTTCAAGGAAGACATATTAGATACAGCTATGGGGATAGTAACAGGCTATGTATCAAAAAAAATAGTAGTTGGTAATACCCAAAATCCTATTAAACAAATTATGGGGATAATTTTGCAACTAGCTATAACAAGTGTTGTTTCTAAAAATGCGGATAGTATTAAATCAACCATTATGCTTTTTATAAACAAAATGACCAGCAAAAAAGAATCAGCTGACCAATAGTAAAAAGATAAGTTCATTTATTAGCTATACTTCAGCATACCTACCAAATAGATGCTATTTTCAAAAAAGCGTTTACCTATGAAAAACAATTCCTTCAAATGCTCCCTTCCAGTGTTAATGATGTTCCTAATTATACAAACCACTTGGGCACAGGAAACTGTTAAAGAAAATACTTTTAAACATGGTATAGGAGCGGGAATAGGTTATACAACCGGTTATGGTCTATCTTATAAATATAGCCCAAATGTATTTGCGGCTCAAGTAAATTTTGCGCCTTACCATAGCAATGAATTAGACCGTTATAGTATAGGAGTTACATTCATGTACACCCTTGTGAAAAACAATCTTTCCAGTTTATTCATATATCAAGGCAATCATTTTTATTACAATTCAGAAATGGTTTTTGTATATGAAACAGATCCAAACAAACCTTATAATCCCAACCCGCCTAAACAAAGGGTAACCAACCAATATTTTAACAATGGAATTGGATTTGGAATAGATATAACTATAGCTAAAAGAATAAGTTTTAACATAATGGGTGGTTATGCCTTTTATAGTAATTTTCAACAAATTAACTTAACTGGAGAGACTGCTTTACATTACAAATTCTAAACCATATTGCTGTGGGGAAAATCAAGACACCAATGTGTGAATAATATAAAACATAACATTACTTATACAATGCTTGATTAGTCCAATAAAGTGAACTTTGTTATAGGTATTATCCTTACTATTTAAATAAAAACCCATGACTATAATTGAGGCCCTTAACTGGCGATATGCGACCAAGCGCATGAATGGTAAAACCATTCCAAAACAAGATTTAGAGACTATTTTAGAGGCTATATGGCTCGCACCCTCTTCATACGGATTACAGCCCTATTCCATCATTGTGATTGAAAATAGTGAATTGTTGAAAAAAATTCAACCTATTGCCAATATGCAACCCCAAATAACAGAAGCCTCAGTTTTGCTTGTGTTTGCCGCTTGGGACAATGTAACTCAGGAAAGGATAGACGATTACTTTAAATGCATAACTGCCATTAGAAACGTTACAGAGGATAGTTTAAAACATATAAAAGAAGAAATAGAGTTGCTGCTTAAAAACACA
>JANMIV010000049.1:0-2655 GCA_031375995.1 Bacteroidota bacterium | reverse complement strand
ACCAATTAAGCCATAAGTAGTTCCAAACATCTTTAAGGCTACTTCATCAGTTATTACTACACTTTGTGGCTCTACCAAAGCCGTCTTTGGATCTCCTTCAATAAAATCGTAATCAAATATTGTAAAGAAAGCCGCCTCACTCATAAGGTTGTCTTTAAATTGAAAAGGTTTTTCGTCCACCCACATGGTCTGCTTGTTAACGGGCATTACCCTTATGGCTTCTTCTATTGCAGGGTAATCGCTCTTTAAAGTAGGAGAAAGCATAAATGAGCTTAAGCCACTTTTTGTTTCTTCGCCTCCTAGCATTAAATCGGTTACTACGCGGTATATCCTATTCTTTTTAGTATGTTGTTGGTCGTAACTCAGTTCGTTTTGAACATATAAATATATAAACAAGCAACTGGCTATGCCAACGGAAAGCCCAAATACATTGATAAAAGAAGTAAACCTATTGAACCAAAGTACACGCAATAAACTTTTAAGTTGAATTATTTTCATAGTCAATTGGTTTTAAGCGGTGGCGTTGCTTGCTGTAGTTCCAACAATTTTCCCATCCAACATATTGATAATGCGTTTGGCATATTGGGCATGTGCTAAAGAGTGTGTAACCATTACTACTGTTGTTCCCTTTTCATTTAACAGTGTAAGCAACTTCATTACCTCTTCTCCATTTTTTGAATCTAAATTACCGGTAGGTTCATCGGCCAAAATTAGTTTTGGATTTGATACTATAGCCCTACAAACGGCTACACGCTGCTGCTGACCTCCAGAAAGTTGTTGCGGAAAGTGTTTTGCTCGATGGCCTATTTCCATGCTTATGAGTACCTCATTTACTTTGTTTTTTCTTTCCGTAGCTGATAATCCTAAATACAATAAAGGCAACTCAATATTCTCAAATACGCTTAGTTCATCAATTAAATTAAAACTTTGGAATACAAAACCAATATTGGCTTTGCGAATACTGGCCAATTGCTTTTCCGAAAATTTTGATACCTCTTGATTCATAAAATAGTAGTGGCCCGAAGTTGGATTATCTAGCATACCTATTAAATTGAGTAAGGTGGACTTGCCACAGCCTGAGGCTCCCATAATGGCTACAAATTCCCCTTCTTGAATGCTCAAATCAATACTATCCAATGAGGTTGTTTCAATTTCGTCTGTACGATAGACACGTGTAAGTTTTTCGGTTTTTATAAGCATGATTGTATAATTATTTCTGTATTTAAAAGTTTATTCTATCGTAGTCTCCTAGCGTTTCGTATGAGGAAACAATAACCTGTTCCCCTTCCTTTAAACCTGCTATTATTTCAAAAAATTGTGGGTTTTGCTTGCCTGTTTTTATAGCTCTTTTTTGTGCAAATTGTCCACTGGCATCTACTACGTAAATCCAATTGCCACCTGTACTTTGGTAAAAACCTCCTTTATCAATCATTAAAGTTTTTGCCGTTTCGCCTAAAGCCAAACGCAATTGCACATTCTGGCCTTTTTTCATTCCATTTGGCTGTGGTGCGGTAAACTCCAAATCTGCATCAAAACTACCATTGGCTACTTGGGGGTAAATGGTTTTTATCTTTAAAATATGGTTGCTTCCGCCAAACTCAAACTGGGCATTTTGTCCAACTGAAATACTACTGATATAATGTTCGTTTATTCTTGCACGTATCTTATAGCCATTTAACACATCTAGTTGCCCTAAATTTTGACCTTTGCTTTTTAACTCGCCAATTTCCGCCTTAAATGACGACAACTGCCCTGTTGCTGGCGCACGTACAATTAAATCCTCTGTTTTCTGACGCATCAATTTAAGGTTGCTTTGCATACGGGCATAGGATTCACGCATTTGTTTCATTTGTTCGTAGGCAGTAATAGAATCCTGTATGATGGCTTTTTCTATTAAATGCTTTTTGCGATTTTGAAACTCGTAATTGTTTCTATATTGTAAATACTCCTGTTTAGCTATTAGTTGTTCCTTATACAGTTTCTCATTCATATCAAACACTCGCTCAGATTCCTTCAATTGAAATTCAACCTCAGCTAACTGATTTAACCTATTTACTTTATTATTCTCCAAAACATTGCGTGCATTCTGCAAATTGTTTATCAAATCAAAAGCTTGGGTTTCGCGTTGTAAAAAATCCAGTTGCAGATCGGTATTCACCAATTTTAAAATAGCCTGGCCTGTAACTACTTTATCTCCATCTTCCACATATCTTTCAGCCACTCTGCCACCTTCTATGGCATCTAAATAAATACTTTTAATGGGCAATACAGCACCATCTATTACCACATATTCCTGAAATTGACCATTGTTAACTGTACTAAATGTTAAACGACTTTTATCAGCATTCAATTGCTTGCTCGATGCTCCTTTCACCAGCCATAAAACAGATGCAACAAATAATAAAATAGCCCCAATCCATACGAATCTATTTAAATACGGCTTCTTCTTTTGTATAACTTTATCTACCATAATGTGGAAGCAAGTTATAGAACTCCATTTTTAAAAAATGTAGGTATTACACCAAAGGAAAAAAGTTTTTTTAACAGGATACCGCTTAAATAAGCAGAATAAGTAGCTCTTTAAAGTAGGATAATTATAATGAGAGCCATTCAATGTTAACATAAAAATCCCCAGTAGCATTAACTACTGAGGAT
>JANMIV010000020.1:0-3303 GCA_031375995.1 Bacteroidota bacterium | reverse complement strand
ACGTAGTTGCTGTCAAAAGCAGGGAATGTATGTATGGGGTGCTTTTCTGCACTGCTTGTTCCATCGCCAAAGTTCCAATGGTAACTTAGTGCTTTGCTATAAGGCTCTACAAAGCTTTGAAAATAAACGGTACAGAAAAGCACCCTATACATACATTCCCCGCCTTTGACAGCAACTATGCAGTATGCCTTACTGTAACCAATACTTGTAGCAGCTTTAGTTTCTGCGATACCGTGCGTATAGATTCTGCTCACCTAGGAGGCGGCTTGGCTATTAGAAAAAATATACCTTTCTACGAAAGTGATAACAAGCAATCATCGAGCACCAACAAACAAAAGTCAGCTAACAGCTATCAACCAACAACTATCAACCAACAACTAAGCCTAAGCAATTACCCTAATCCGTTTGATAACAATACCATTATAGCTTACGAAATATGGGAAAACTTTGAGCAAGCACAGTTAAAAATTACCAATGTGCTAGGGCAAGCCGTTTTTGTTAAAAAGTTAGATAGACCCATTGATAAAATAGAAATAAATGGACAGGTATTGCCCAATGGCATTTACTACTATACTATTGTGCTTGATGGAGTAGTAAAACAAACCAAAAGCATGAGTGTGATTCATTAAGAGGAAATACGAAATAAGTGAGAAAGAATGCGGAATGCGAAGTGAACAAAAGTGCGAAATGAATGAAAAATAAATAAATATAGACAGAGTACTTTTTCACTTCGCATTTTTGGCATTCTTTAGGAACCAGTTAGTGAACTGGCACGTCTTGCTAGTATATGGAAAGAGCTATCATTGAATGCGTAAATGATGAACTAAAGAATATTTACAAAATTCAACACACTAGACATAGGAGTATCAACAACTTTTTGATGAATCTAATGGGTGCTTTTCTCTATGCCACACGGTTTCTGGTTCTGACCATGTATCACAATCTTCCTGTACTTTGTGAGCCCAATAATAAATCTTTATATTTCCACATTTAGAAATAACTTCTTGACCACAACCAATACAAATTCCTATTTTACCTTTTTCAGGAAGACTTTTAATATTGTTTACCAAAGCGTATTGCATTCCTAACCTTTAGAAGCAAATTTAAGAAATATGAATTGATTGAAACGATAAGCTGGGATTGATTTCAATTTTCCAAAAGCGAGAAAACAGAAAGCAAAGCAAGTGTGCTTTCACTATATCACTCCCCTTCACAAAACAAACACCAACCCTTGTGTTTTCAACATAGGTCATTCCCGCCAGTTTGATAACTGGCTCTTTATATTTCACCGTGAACTGCACTCGCAGGAGGCTCGCAACACGCCCACCGCAATTGCATTGCATTGGGTTTTCCAACCGCACGCTCAGGGCTGTTGAACCTTTAAAAATTAAAATATTAAATAAATGGTACAGGATTTGATAAAGGGTAATAAATTAAATACTTATGAAAAGTTTAATATCCATATCAGATGATTATTTAGAAGGAAAATCTATCCAAACCCGAATAAAGAGAATACTCAATATTATCTTTAGTTGCTTTATTACATCATTTGTTTACATTAAGTTTTATGGAAGTTATCAATGGTATGACTATAACGATTACAAAGGAATACTTAATTTTATTTTAGATGGAAAGTTTATAATTCCTATTGCTTTGTTCTACATTGTAGATAGACTTATTTACTCTGTATCTGGTTTAATACAACTTTTAATACAAAATACAATACAAAAAAAATGCAGTAATTGGTTATTTGAAAGGATTTCAAACGCCAATAAAGAGACAATTCATAATCAGACATTTGATGATTTACCCCTAAATTCAAATTACGGATCAAGTGATGATAGTAACTCAATATTTTTTAGAATATATACATTAATCAGACATAAAACTATTTCTATAGAACAAAAAATTTTAGCGACTAATAGGCAAAAAATAGAAGGGGTAGTTAGGTTTCAATTTGAGTTTAACATCAAAACTATGTTTTCTTTAGTTTTGTTTTTTTACTCAAATTCATCTTTTGGATGGAAACTATTTATCATTCTTATGATTATTCAACTTGCTAATACCATACTAACAGTATTAGTATCATTAATTTTTGATCTAGTACATCGTTTGAATCCCGAACCTTTACAGCTTAATGAAAACGCTAACAAATAGATTTTAAGTATTCCAAAAGCGAGAAAACAGAAAGCAAAGAAAGTGTGCTTGCACAATCCAATCCACAAAATCAGTCAGGGTTATACACGTTTTTGAAAGATATTTTTGATTGATTTTTAAAGGTTACATACCTTTCAAAAACCTTGATGGGCTAACTTCGAAGTTTAATGGATGACTTTCTTATGAATAAAAAAAGCCGCCTATAAAGGCAGCTTTTTGGAATAAGTGAGGGAGGTAAACTGTTATAAAATATTTTTATTGCTTTAAGAATTTGGTGCTAAACTTATTGTTATTACTATCAATAGCTTCCAAAATGTACATGCCAGTTTCCAATGCGCTTAAGTCTAATTCAAAACTAGGATTTGTAAGTGGGTTTACTTGAATTACCTCTACCAATAAGCCCATTTCAGAGAATATTTTTACTTCTACCTCAGTAGTTATTTTGGTATTGAAGTTTAAACGTGTTTTGCTTACAACAGGATTTGGAGATAATTGTACTGTTTTTTCTCCTGCATTGTCTTCTTCAACACCACTTAAATTGATGGCTCTTACAGGTGAAAGTTCGTTGCTTCCATCAAAATCGTATTGGTTTAAGCGGTAGTATATCACGTTGGCTTTTATTTCTGCAATGTTGTCTGTATAGCTGTAATTAATGGTTTTGCTGGTACTTCCATTTCCTTTTACTCTTCCAACTACTTCAAAGTTTTCCCCATCAAGGCTTCTTTCAATTTCAAAGTAGCTATTGTTTATTTCCAAAGAAGTTACCCAGTTTAGTTGAGCTTCATTTTTGTTGAGCAAGTTTACCGCAAAAGCATTTAGCTTCACTGGCAAGGTAGCATTGTTTGAAATAACTATGTAGAATCTGTTTTTACCAAACGATTTTGTATTGCTAGTTTGAATTTGGAAAGGATATTCTAAATTATTACTCAAAGGAATCATTACGTTTAGCATATTATCAACCAAATAAAAGTACTTATTAGGCGGTATATTTTGCACAATAATGCGTTGTGATCCATTAACTCCAGTTACATTTAAAAACAGGGTGTCGTTTTGTTTTACCTCAGGTCTTGAGTCTAGGGCAAAGGAAATACTATCTGAAATATAGCTAGCAATATTGAAATTACTATTTCTTAATTTAAAAATGTC
>JANMIV010000019.1:0-3155 GCA_031375995.1 Bacteroidota bacterium | reverse complement strand
AAAACAAGCTAAATTACACATAAAGGGAATAATGGGAAGTATTGATGCCATTATTGCCACCTGCATTTATCAGTTTAATTATAGAACGCAAATATTTGTTTTTAATAATGCAGACGATGCCAAACTGTTTTTTGCTGATTTAGAAAGTTTATCAGAAGCAAAAAAAGTATTGTATTTCCCTTCTTCTTTTAAAAGAAGTTTCCAGGTAGATATGGTGGAAAATAATTTGGTGCTTGAAAGGGCAGAAGTGCTGAATAGATTGAACCAAAAACAGGGTAAAGGGGAGCTGATTGTAACTACGATTGATGCGCTATCAGAACTAGTAATAAATGAAAATGAACTGACACAAAATACTTATCAAATACAGGTTGGCTCTACATTTGATATGGAGTTTTTTATTGATTTCTTAACCGAACACCATTTTGAGCGCAGTGATTTTGTGTATGAAGCAGGGCACTTTAGTATCCGTGGTGGTATTTTAGATGTGTTTTCATTTAGCCATGAAATGCCCTACAGAATTGAGTTGAATGATGATGTAATAGAGAGTATAAGGGTGTTTGATCCTATTAATCAGTTGTCGGTAACAAAAGTGGATCATTTTTTTATTATTCCTAATGTACAAAAACAAGCAGAGCAAAAGAGGCAAACTTTCTTTGATTATTTACCAAATGATGCCTTGTTTTTTACCGAAAATGTAAAACTAAGTGCTGAAATATTGGAAACAGGCATTGAGCGGGCTGAGTTGAGTTTGGCAAGGAAAAAAGAAGGGGAAACGGCAGACGAAAACATGCTTGATTTGCAAGTGGAAGATATTTTTATCAATGCGGAATACATAGTAGGGAAACTTATCCAATATGCTTGTATCGAAATCGGGACAAAAGCGGGTTTTGATTCAGATGAAGTAATTACATTTAATTGTTCCCCTCAACCCACTTTCCATAAAAATTTTAAGCTGCTAATAGAAAATTTAAAACAAAATCAACAGCAAAATCTCAGTAATTTAATATTTAGCGATACCAGTAAGCAGATAGAACGCCTTTACACCATATTCAATGATTTGGATAAGACCATTGAGTTTAGTCCAGTATATCATGGCATATCAAAAGGATTTATTGACCATGATTTAAAATTGGCATGTTATACCGAACACCAAGTATTTGATAGATTTTACAAAGGCAAAACCAAAGCACGTTATAATAATTCTAAAATTATAACACTCAAAGAGCTAAGAGAGCTTAAGCCGGGCGATTTTGTAGTGCATGTAGATCATGGTATAGGTAAATTTGCAGGGCTAGAGAAAATAGAAGTGAGTGGTCGCATGCAGGAAGCGGTAAGACTTATTTATAAAAATGACGATTTGCTTTATGTAAGCATTAACTCATTGCATAAGATAACCAAATTTTCGGGTAAAGAAGGCACAGAGCCTAGGTTAAATAAGTTAGGGAGCGATGCTTGGGAAAAGTTAAAAACGGCTACCAAGAAAAAAGTAAAAGATATAGCGAGAGATTTAATTCAACTTTACGCCAAACGCAAAGCACAAAGCGGTTTTCAGTTTAGTGAAGATACTTACTTGCAAGTGGAGTTGGAGGCCAGTTTTATGTATGAAGATACTCCCGACCAAGCCAAAGCTACTGCCGATGTGAAAAAGGATATGGAAAGCCCGCATCCTATGGATAGGTTGGTGTGCGGTGATGTGGGTTTTGGAAAGACAGAAATAGCCATGCGTGCTGCCTTTAAAGCAGTGGCTGATAGCAAACAAGTGGCCATTTTAGTGCCAACCACTATTTTAGCCAATCAACACTACAGAAGTTTTAAGGAACGGTTTAAAGATTTTCCATGTACCGTTGATTATATCAATAGGTTTAAAACGGCTGGAGAACAAAAAGAGGTGTTGAAAAGAACAAGTGAGGGGCAAGTAGATGTTTTAATAGGTACCCATAAAATTTTAAGCAAAGATATTAGGTTTAAAGATTTGGGATTGATGATTATTGATGAAGAGCAAAAATTTGGGGTAGCAGCAAAGGAGAAGTTGAAAAATATAAAGGTAAATGTAGATACACTCACACTTACAGCAACGCCCATTCCCCGCACCTTAAATTTTAGTTTAATGGGAGCACGTGATTTATCTATTATCAATACTCCACCCCCTAATAGGCAGCCAGTAAATACAGAGTTACATTCATACAACGATGAATTGCTGCGCGATGCTATTTTGGCGGAAGTGGAAAGAGGTGGACAAGTGTTTTTTGTACACCATAGAGTCAAAGATATTTATGATATAGCCAATAGAATAGAATTTTTATGCCCCGGAGTAAAAGTGTGTGTAGCACACGGACAAATGGAAGGCGATAAGCTGGAAGACGTAATGATTCGATTTATTGAAGGAGAGTATGATATAATGGTTGCTACTACTATTATTGAGTCTGGCTTAGATATTTCCAATGCCAATACCATTATTATAAACAATGCGCAAATGTTTGGTTTGAGCGATTTGCATCAAATGAGAGGTAGAGTTGGGCGTAATAATAAAAAGGCATATTGCTACTTATTGGTGCCAAGTGTTGCCACCTTAAATGTTGATGCAAGGCGCAGATTGCAAGCCATAGAAGAATTTAGCGATTTAGGAAGCGGTTTTAACGTAGCCATGCGCGATTTGGATATACGTGGTTCTGGCAATTTACTTGGGGGAGAACAAAGCGGTTTTATTTCGGAAATTGGTTTTGAAATGTACCATAAAATACTGGACGAAGCCATTAGGGAGTTAAAAGAAGATGAGTTTGCAGATGTTTTTCAAGACCAGCCATTACATAAAATAGAAGCAAAAGATTGTAGTATAGAAACAGATTTTGAAGCACTTATTCCAGATGAGTATGTAAGAAATATTGGTGAGCGATTGAGCTTGTATAATCAGTTGTCGTCAATAGTAGAAAGTGCGGAGTTGAATACATTTGTGAATGATTTATTGGATAGATTTGGCCCTTTACCCAAGCAAGTAGTTGATTTGGTGAAAGTAATAGAATTAAGGGAGTATGCTAAGAAGTTAGGTTTTGAAAAATTGGTTTTGAAAAACGGATTGCTTATTGCTACTTTCCCAAATGAAAACAATAAAACATATTATCAGTCGGAGTTATTTAGTAGCGTTTTATTATTTATAC
>JANMIV010000010.1:0-3886 GCA_031375995.1 Bacteroidota bacterium | reverse complement strand
TATTTGTCCGGGTAAATCGGAAGCAAAATAGTACTCTTCTGAATTGCCAATACGTGCTATACCAACTGGAGGGTATATGGCTACGCTGTGAATGCTTTCATTTTTTGTCATACTTGTATCTGTTTTAGAATTGTATATTTTTTATGCAACGAACATATACAAATAAGTACGTACAATCCTAGCGTAGAAACACCTGATTTAGTAGGGAAAACCCCACATTTTTAGCAGAATTTTGCATTTTTTAATGGGAAATAAATAATGAGGGCAAAAAATTGCCCATATACTATTCATTATATAAAGCGTTTGAGTGATTATATATTCTATTTATTTACACCATTGCATATACATTGGTAAATGAGAATAATTACGCCTACATAGTAATGCAAGCAAGTTAGGATTCCAACTAATAAATAGGGAGAATAGGAAGAGCAATGGAATGAGATGCTTCGTTCCTCAGCAAGACGGAGAGGTGGAATGCCCGCGCTTGTGTCTCCTGAATAACCGCCTATTTCTGCTCGTCATCCTGAGCGCAGCGACTTTGTCAGTTCACCAACTGAAGGAACTCTCCGTTTACTAACAGAACTAATTTGAAACAGAGAAAGAATAGAGTAATAAAGTAAGATGCTTCGTGCCTACCATTGACGTTTTTTGTAAACTGATAATAATAAAGCAATTGGTCATTCCGCAGGAATCCCCTTAATATGGCAACCAACCCAGAATTATAAAAATTGGTTGCCGAGGAAAGGAGTTTCCTTCTGAATGACGCAACGTCATTTTATATTGATTTTTTTGAAAAAAATTATCCCTCAGCATGACGGAGAGGTGGCATGTCTGCGCTTGGGGTTGTATCTACTGACCAACCGCACAGAATAACTTACCTCATCCACACTTTAAAGTAGGCTATTTGGTCTTCCAATTGTACTTTTAATAAGTAAAATCCTGAAGTACCATTGCTATTGATTGGAATGGTATTTTCGCCAACTGCTGTTACTTGTTCTTGGGTAAATAATGGAATGCCAGCTAAGCTGATGAGTTCAATAATAGCATTACTGACTACCTCTGCATTTATTTTAACTATGGGGTTATTGTTTTCATAATACAATGAAATGGCAGAATTGAGTTTTTCCGATGAACCTACTCTTTTAATGGCACTGTAAGTATAGGTATTATCAAAATCTGTTTGCTTTAAGCGGTAATAGCTGATGCCCGCAAGGGGATTATTATCGGTAAAACGATAGCGTGTATTGGTGTTTGTATTTCCTTTGCCTTTTACCCTTCCAATGCTTTCAAAATGGTTTCCATCCGTACTTCTTTCAATGGTAAAATAATCATTGTTTATTTCCGAGGCTGTTTCCCAAGTGCAATTCACTTTTTTATTTACCAATAGTGCATTAAAAGCAATTAGTTTTACCGGCAATATACCTGTAGGGCTAAATTTAGCTAGGAATGCATCAGTGTTACCACCATAAGCCGTTTGATGCGCTCCAACAGTTGCCATGGCACTCGTTGAAGTAGTTTGTCCAATTATAATAGTATTTCCACTTATATCTATTGCTATTCCAAATGCATCTTCGCCACTATTTCCTCCAAAATAAGTAGCCCATTGCCTTACTCCATTACTATTAAAATTTGCTATAAAGGCGTCCCCGTCCCAACTACTAATCGTTGTTTTATGTGCTCCAATAGTTGCTATTGCATTTGGAGAACCTGTTTTTCCTGTTATCACAATGTTTCCACTGGCATCTATTGCTATACCATATCCATAATCAAAACCGGTACCTCCATAATAGGTGGCCCATTGTCTTACTCCACTGCTATCGAACTTGGCTATAAAAGCATCATTGTTAAAACTACTGCTACCGCCACCAAATACTGTTTGATGTGAATCAACAGTTGCTATTGCATTGCTTGATCTAGTTTCGCCCGTTATTATAATATTCCCATTGGCATCTGTTGCTATTCCATTTCCATTATCTCCAGCACTTCCACCCAAAAAAGTACCCCATTGTCTTATACCATTGGCATTAAATTTGGCTATAAAAACATCATAATACCATAAACTTCCTATACTACCATGCATTGTTTGATGCGCTCCTGTAGTGGCTATCGCGTTGCTTGAATACGTACTTCCCGTTATTATTATATTCCCTATTACATCTGTTGCTACTCCAGCTAATCTATCAGCACTACCCCCTCCATAATACGTAGCCCATTGTATTATACCATTGGTATTGAACTTAGCTATAAAAGCATCCATAGTACCACCAAATGTGGTTTGATGCACTCCAACAGTAGCTATTGCATTGCTTGAATAAGTTGTTCCTGTTAATATAATGTTTCCATCTGCATCTGTTGCTATTCCAGCCCCCCAATCTCCATTACTTCCACCATAATAAGTAGCCCATTGTCTTACTCCACTGCTATCGAACTTAGCTATAAAAGCGTCCAAATCAGAAACGATACCTCCTCTAAATTGTTGATAAACTCCAATAGTTGCTATTGCATTGCTTGAACTAGTCAATCCTGTTATTATAATGTTTCCATTGGCATCTACTGCTATTCCTCTGCCTTCATCGCTATTACTCCCGCCATAATAAGTAGCCCATTGCCTCACTCCACTACTATTAAACTTAACTATAAAAGCATCGTAATTGCCACCACCAAATGTTGTTTGGTATGAACCAACCGTTGCTATGGCAGTGCTTGAATTAGTATATCCTGTTACCAATATATTCCCACTGGTATCTGTTGCTATTCCATATCCTATATCATTATTACTCCCGCCATAATAAGTAGCCCAATTGGTGGGGTCTATTACCAGTGTTTGGTTATGGTTATAGTCTTCTGCATTTATGCCATAAGTATTATTGTTAAGTGCTATAAAATTAGCTTTAATGGTACTGTGGGAATTGTCTTTATTAATTACATAACTCAATGGTATGTTTTCTTCTATGTTTCCGTAAGCGGTTTCTATGAGTATGTTTCCTGCTTTGTTTAAACTGGTGCGGTTTGCTCCTACTAATTCTAATTGTATATCGGCTAGGTTTGCATGGGGTTTTACAATAAAATTGTATTTAAATTGGCCTTTGTTAGTGGCATCGTTTAGTACGAATTCTATGTCTATATTGGGATATACATTTTCGTATATTACTTTTTGGAAATGCTGCACTTGGGTAATGCCTTCTTCAGGGGTTGCAGTGGTGTAATAGTTTATATAATCGCTTGCTGCTTCATACGGTTTTAGTACTGCGTTTTTATTTCCACCTTTAAAGTTAATGTCAACACGGTGTACTTCATGGCTTATATCAAAGGAGTCTGCTGCGGAAGCAAATTTGCCTGAGGGTTCTTTGTCTATGGTGGTTTTGGGTGTTTTTACGGTATGTATTACTTCGTAACTAAAACCGCCTTTGCGCAACTGCACACGCAATCCATTGCCATTGTACAAATACAAAACATGGGGAATCAGTTGGTTGTTTTGGTCTATTATTTGTCCTTTGTTTTGTATAAAACCATATTGCGCAGCAACGGGTTTATTGATATTGCTGGCTTTGGCGTTGAAGGCTACTACCCATACCAAGAATAGGAATGAAATGTACTTTTTCATTATTTAATTTTGGACGAATATATGTGATTACTTCTGAAATTTTTAATGCTTTATCAATATCATAAAATGGGTGAGGGCACCAACCTTGGGTAAAAGAGAAAAAATGGAATAACGGAGTAAGATGCTTCGTGCCTCAGCATGACTGAAATGTTGCCTTTCTGCCCGCGGTTGTGTCTCCTGACCAACCGCCAAATGATAAACATACACTCCTTTGATTAATAGGTTGGTGAGGACACCAACCTTGGACAAAAACCGACCTTAGGCACGCATGGTGAGGGCACG
>JANMIV010000530.1:0-2238 GCA_031375995.1 Bacteroidota bacterium | reverse complement strand
TAAAAGTTGTATATAATCAATGGTAAAGCTATAAATAATAACCAAGCAGCCTAATGACAAGATAAGATATTGCTTTAACTTAAAAAGTACTACAAAACCTTTGCTTTCAAGCCATAAAACTAAAAAAGTAAGGGCAATAAAGGTAAGAGAAACTAAGCAAGGCGCTAATACAGGCCCAATCCATGGAACGGGTAGTAAAAATAATATATCCCAGGTAAATAGTGATGCAGGCCAATCTAAGAATAGTTTTAGGAATACATAATAAAATATATCCCAAAGACCAAAGCTAAATATAAAATAAACAAATCGTTGTGCCTTAGTTCGTCCTGTTAAGTAGCCAATTGCCGCTAGCATAATAATGGTGGCAAATTCACGCCAAAGTTCCACTATTATAATGCTTCTTTTTATGTCATGTAAAGGAAATTTAAAGCCATCAGGGTAATACATTTCCCTGATATAAATAACCACAGCAGTTTCTAAAAAACCCATTGCAATGCTAAAAATACTAAGCCAAATTATTGTCTTTCTCATGGTTTATTATTAGTTTAAGTTCCTATAGGTTGATAATATTTTAATTTGAGTGTTTAAGGGTGAATGCTGTAAGAAAGGCACTTTAGCTAAGCATTTTTCTAATTCATCATACCCTTTACATCTTTCTATATTGTAGGATTGCCAAGTATAACCTGCTTCATTTTGCAGTAGGTAGTTTAAGTTTAAAAGCAGTTGAGTAGGCTTATTTACATTATTGCGATATTTGTAAAATTTCTTTCCAAATTCTTCCAAATTTCCTTGTCTTTTTGGGCTGAACTCGTAGTTTAGAATGCTTGGTAACGCTTGGTATGAAAGAGAGTACAAATAATCTAAATCAGGTGCTTTCTGTTTGTTTTCTGCTTGTGTTATATTGAATTCGGCAATGGTTTTGTCCCAACCAAATGGAACGGATAAAATTAAAATAAAGTACCAAAACAAAGAGTTGTTCTTTAGTAAATAGAAGTTGCTTTGTTTATTGATTAGCTTTATGGCAGTAAAAAACAACCCTGCTAAAGTACAAATCAGAAATACATAAACACCAATCCGTTTATAGGTTAATGAGTATTCATTGATGTATAAATTGTTTTTGTAGGCTGCGCTTAATAGCATTAGTGCATTTTGTGTAATCCATAAATAGGCCAACATTTTTAAAGTTTTTTGCTTTGCAAAATTTTGTGTTCCTCTAAAATACCAGATAATAATGGCAATGGCTATCACAATAGAGAGTATTAAACTAAAAATACCTTGGTGTACAAACTCGGCATAGGTAATGTTTACAGGTAAGGAGTTTGCATTAAACAAAAACTGCAAGTCAAGCACATTTACTAAAAGCAGCAAACCATTGAGCATACCGAGCATTACAATACCCGTTTTAAATTCTGTTTCCTCTTCAATTTTATTTCCTAAAAATGTGTACGACTGGAAACTAGCAGGTAAAATATTTAGGGGTATATGTTTTTCATAAATAGCCAATATAGCCAGTACTCTTGGTCTGAAAAATGCATACATTAGAATGAAAGAAATGGCATAAAAAAAGAGCAAGTTGAATGATAAAAACTGTATGTTTAACTGAGCTATAAAATGGCGAAACGTAATATTGCTCGACTGGTACAAAAGAATAAACAGAAAGAAAATAACTATGCTACTTATATATATTACTGCTTTCTTTCTGATATTACTATTTTCAGACGACTCATTTAGGTACTTAGCTTTGGCTCTTTTTATAATTTGCACTATAGAAGTAAAATAGGAGTATGAAACATGCACTAAGCTGCTGAGTATAGTCTGCTTTTTTAAATTGATTGAAATAGAAAGAAAAGCAAGGGAACATATATTGGCTATTACCGTTAATAGATGTCCATTTACAAAAGCAAATACAGCACTAAATAGTGCTCCACTTGCAAACAGTAAGCTCATTTTATTCTTTAAATATTGCTTGTTGTAAATAAATAAGCTTGGTAATAAAACCAAGTTAAGGAGCATTACATTTACACCAATGCCTTGTTGGTATAATAAAAAGGTGTAGCATACTGATGCTGCTAAAATAAAGATTCCGTTTTTCATGATTTTTTATGTGTTTGTTTGATAAAAATGTTTAAAATTTATTTCAATATTTTGGGAATAAATCCATCTCTCGATTCTGTAAATGCTTTGATTAAACCTAAATCATCAAAGCCAAAAACTGATAGTATTAATTGAAAAATGGTA
>JANMIV010000516.1:0-5417 GCA_031375995.1 Bacteroidota bacterium | reverse complement strand
AAAAATAGTCCAATTTTATCATTTTCAGTATTGCCGTTGCACTCAAAGTTTTTTTATAATTAAGATTTTTTGTTCATCTTCTTTTTTTGGTTTTTTATTTCGTTATATGAAGACGTTGCGTGCAACGTCTCTACGTTGGCTTTGTCCTTGGTTGTTTATCCTCACCAACCACATTCAAAGCAATCCAATGCTGTTTAATATTGCGTTTTATTCAATCACAATTTTGCTATTGGTTTCTTGCTTACCCTGTTTAATATTAAGGTAATAAGTGCCTTTAGGTTGCGCACTTAAATCTATTTCTTTTTCATATTTTCCTTTAAAGTCGTTTAGTTTTTCTTCATACACCACTACCGCATTTTTATCGGCAATACTAATGGTTACATTACTCTTTTGTGCATTCTCAAAACTCACCTTAAAAGCACCATGATTCGGATTGGGAAATACCGCTGCTTCACCAGTTATATTCTTTCTACTTTTATCCTTTTTACCCGTTGATGATTTTGTTACGATTGTCTTTTTTATAATGACAACTTGCTTACTGTCTTTAGTAGGCAAATGTTTAATACTTTCAACATCATTAGTTATAATAACTTTGCCCGACTTTTCCTTACCAAAGTATTTGCTTATAGCCGTATCTGATATTATATCCTGGATAAACTTTTCTACACTAGCGTCTTCAAGTGTTGATGTTTCATTTATATCCATATTGAAAGTGCTATCTCGTTTTATACAAATTATTTTTTTGCCTCCATCTGTAGAAAGGTCGCTGTGTTTTAAGGTATCGGTAAAGCTATACGTTTTGGTATGAATAGTACGTTTACCATTTTCATCCGTTTCTTTGTCAAGAGGTATTTCAATGCCTTTGCTTTTCAAGAAACTTTCCGCATCAAAGTTTCCATTGTTTTCTACCGTAGTATCAATTTCCGTTTTCACTCCGTTTTTTTCTTGAACCATTTTTACCCTCATTACTCTTTTTTCAATAGTTTTGGTTTCTTGTGCGCTTGCTTTTAAAGCAAATAAGGAGCTTAAACCAAAAAGGAACATTGTTTTTAAAATTGCATTTTGTGTTTTCATAATTGTAAATTGTTTTAGTGCAACAAAAGTCTACCTTTAAACAACTACTTATAGTTAGCAATAGGTTAAACCCTGTTAAGGAAAAGTTAAAGTTCAATAAGGTGTTTCTCCCTTTGTATATTTGTTTAAAGAATACATGTCGAAAAAAGTTATATATATCACCATTGCCTTTATGAGCATTGCCCTGTTAGGGGTAGTATTGTTTCAGGTAGTTTGGTTTGGCAATGCACTGGAGTTAAAAGATAAAT
Source organism: Bacteroidota bacterium (assembly GCA_031375995.1). Classification (GTDB taxonomy): domain Bacteria; phylum Bacteroidota; class Bacteroidia; order UKL13-3; family UKL13-3; genus JAAFJM01. Next base: position 4,095 of record JANMIV010000516.1, on the reverse strand, counting down.
TGTACGAACAAAATGTGCTTGCAGCCATGCAGGAAACAGTGCTTGAAATAGAAAATAAAGAAGCGGCCCGCGTAATCAATGATAAATTAGTATTTGTTGCTGCTACAGCAGATGAGAACATGCCTAAAGAAGCGAATAATATAGAAAACACCATTAAAAAGAAGCAGCCATCAAACAATCAAAAAGATACCTTTAAATATACCATTATCAGAAAAACGCTGAGCTATACATTTGATTCTACCGTAGAAGAGGAATTGGATAATAAAAAAATGCTTAAACTAAAATCCATAAAAATACTAGATTCAAATGGGCATGAAATAAAACAAGGTAAACAAACCTTGATAGATTCCTTACTTGCTGCTATCATGAATGGTAAGGCTATGCCAAAAGCAAGCAAACAGATTTTCTCCTATAAGTATTCTACTAAAAAAGATACCACTATAGTACATAAGAATATAGAAGAAAATGCGCGCAAAAAAATAGAGTTTGTAATTGATAAATTGACTAAGGAATTTATGCAAAGCAAAAGCAATTTAGCCCAGAGATTGCCATTAGACACACTTAAAAATATACTTAGCAAAAACTTATGGAATAAAAACATAAAAGATAGTTTTATTTTTTGTTTGAAAACAGATAGTGCAACAAAAACAAGTATTGATAGCTCAAGTCAGGCCATTTACCAAGTGCCTCTTTTTCCGCATGATATCAATAGAAATAACATGGCCTTGCAGTTGCTTATTCCAAACAAAGAAGTGCATATAATAAAAAGTATGCGTTTGCATCTATTCACCTCATTGGCTTTTACATTATTCATAGTATCCGCTTTTGCTTACAGTATTTATATTATGCTAAAGCAAAAGAAATTGGCAGACATTAAGAACGACTTTATCAATAACATGACCCACGAGTTTAAAACACCAATTGCCACCATTTCATTAGCAGTTAGTGCGATGGAACAGCAGGTGCTGGCGGAAAACAAAGCTTTATTTTTGCCTTATTTAGGAGCAATAAAGGAAGAAAACATGCGAATGCACAAGCAAGTGGAAAATGTATTGCAATTGGCTCTAAGCAGCAATAAAACTTTTGAACTGCAACTTAAAATATGCAATGTGCATGATTTAATTAAAGAAACAGTCCATTCCTTTGAAGTGATTACCTCAGTTACTAAACAGTATATCCTTTTAGAATTAAATGCATCTCAAGCACTAGTGGCTGCGGAGGCATTTTATTTGCAACAAGCTATAGCCAATGTATTAGATAATGCTTTAAAATACTCATACAACGGCTCTAAAATAGCTGTACAAACGTATAATGAGGGTGATATACTAGTAGTTAATATAATAGATGAAGGCATTGGGATGAAAGAAAATGAACAAAAAAACATATTTAAAAAATTCTATAGAGTGCAAACTGGAAATATACACAATGTAAAAGGGTTTGGGATAGGCTTAAGTTATGCACAAAACATTATTCAAGCGCACAAAGGAATTATAACAGTACAGAGTGAATTGGGAAAGGGAACTACTTTTACCATACAATTAAAAACAACCATATAAAAACGTAGATAAACAATAATTCATGAATAAACAGCACCTTTTACTTGTGGAAGATGATAAAAACTTCGGAATGGTTTTAAAGGATTATTTACTTTTAAACGGGTACCAAGTAACCCATGTAACTGATGGGGAAATGGCGTTAGAAACATTAAGTATGCAAAAATTTGATTTGTGCATTTTTGATGTAATGATGCCCAAACGAGATGGATTTACAGTGGCAAAAGCTTTTAAACAAATGCTGTTGAATACGCCATTTGTGTTTTTAACCGCTAAAAGTTTAAAAGAAGATGTATTGTTAGGCTATCAATTAGGGGCTGAAGATTATATTATTAAACCATTTGATTCGGAAGTATTGTTGCACAAGCTAAAGGTAATTTTAAAGCGTAAGGCAAATGAGCATCTAACTAGCAATGTATTGCAAATTGGAAAGTCCATATTAAACAAATCTATTCGCCTGCTTATGGTAAATGATAAAGAATACAAGTTATCGCCAAAAGAGTGCGATTTATTATGCCTACTATATGAACATAAAAATGGTATTATGCCTAGAACCTTAGCCTTAAAAAAAATATGGCAAGAAGATAACTACTTTACTGGCCGCAGTATGGATGTGTATATTACCAAGCTAAGGAAATACTTACAAGCAGATAGTTCTTTAAGCATTAACAATTTGCATGGAACAGGCTATGCGCTGATGGTAAGTGAGTAAACTATAAAAAGCCTTGCTTTAAATACCTGAACCTACTATTTAAAATCTTCGAGTTTCCTCATTACTTTTCCAAAGTTAAATTGCTGTACTAGCATAATACTTTTATCATTGTTGGCGAATGCCCAATAACGTTCTTTGTCAACTTTAAAAAGTTCACCAGTAATTTCATCAGAGAGTTGTTTGGTATGTTTATCTATTGGTTTGTTATAAAGAGTTAAAGTGTTTTCTTGCCCACTACTTTCTGTTACTTTTACAATACAATACGCTTTTTGACTGCTTAAACTATCAATGATACGTTGGTTTTGGTTTTCATCATATCCATCAAAGTTAAGTTGCTTAAATGAGCCAATATAATATTTCAGAAATTGCATATCCGTAATGTTTTTCGCTTCATTATTCAAATTGAATATTTGAGGTGTCTGTACGTAGCTGTTATCAATAATATAACCAGTATTATCACTATAGCGCAATTCAATTCTCTTTATTTGTTCAGGTGTATAATTAAATATAGTTCGGTCTCGCCAAACCAAGCTATCGCTTATAAAGCGAGGAGTTAGATAACCAAAAAATCCGGGATTATGGGTAACATAAGTTTTGTTTGAGCCTTCTATAAGCATATAAGTTCCATTCTGTTCTTGTGTAGCAGTTCCAACATATATTGTTTTTACCACATTGTCTTTTGCGTAAAATGCGGCTTTAATACCTACAGTAGCTAAATTACCCACTGCTGTATTGTGTTCATTTTCTCCCACTGGGCGCAATACAGTTAGTGCCTTCATGGTATATAAAAGCAATTCTATCTTACTGTTATCTGCACGTTTGTTATTGTTAATAATCCAATAACCGTTTCCTTGTTTAGTGAGTGTAATGGTTTTTCCATTTCTATCAGCAATAAATATTTTATCAATAGCGGCAGTATCTTCTATGGAAAAGTTGGCAATATCTTTATAGTTTATACCCCAAGGTTTTTTATTGATAACATAGTATGTAATAGCCACTATTATAAGCATTACAAGTCCTATTAGCGTCTTTTTATTCATGGTGTTGATGGTGGTTTGTGTAAATTATAAAGTATATTTTCTTTTTCTGTAAATGTTGTTACCTAAAGCAAAAAGAGCAATCAATGCAATAGGCAATGCAATATTGAAAAACTGCCAAAACACTTTCTCTTTTTTTATTTTAGCTTTATCTAATAAACGAAGCGTTACTTCTTTGCTACGCACTTCTATTATTCCACTATCATCGCATAAATAATCAACACAGTTCAGTAAAAAGCGTTTGTTGCCAAATTGCTGATTGGCATACCTGTCATACCCCAAAGGGAATACTTGTCCTTTACTTGCACTATATTGATTGCGGAAAACATCACCATCAGCAATTACAATCATTTTATTGTTCTCTACTTTACTTTTAAAATCTATTTCAGGGGTTTTACTGGCATCGTATCTGTACTCCCAATTCGATTTAAATTCACCCTCTAAAAGGACAGCCATTATTTTATTTCCACCTGTTCTAAATAATTCAGGTTCGGGTTTAAGGCGTGCCATTTGAATGTCAACTCTAACAGGCGCTGGCACTACCCTTGAATAAGTAGATGAAGAAAGTAGTACCGTTTTTTTAATATTTTTACTTGGAACAGTGTCTATACTGCTTGCAAACTGAAACCAAATAGGATCTACTCCGCGCACAATGGGATGGTTGCTGCTTGGCGGTATTACTGGGTAAAACATCCAAGGCAATAATTTTTGTTCAGGCGTACCATTTTTCATACCAGAAAGCACTGGAATGGTGTTGCATTGTATATCTTGAACAATATTATTGTTAATACGT
>JANMIV010000512.1:0-2927 GCA_031375995.1 Bacteroidota bacterium | reverse complement strand
ATATAAGCCATTAAACCAACTCCAATTTCCAGCGCATTTTCATCAATATCAAATGTAGGAGTATGTACTGATGATGTAATGCCTTTACTTTCATTACGTGTACCTAATCTGTAAAAGCAAGCAGGCATAATTTGGCTATAGTAAGCAAAATCTTCTGCTGCCATCCAAGTATCCAAATCTACCACATTTTCTGCCCCTAGGTATTGTATAGCCGCTTTTTTTGCTTGTTCTGTTAATAATTCATCATTTTTCAAAAACGGATAACCTTTTCTTACCTCAAATTCACATTTCCCACCCATACTTTCCGCAATTAATGAAGCCATTTTTATCATTTTTCCATGTGCTTCATTTCTCCATTTTTCGTCTAAAGTTCTAAAAGTGCCCTCTAAAAATACTTCATTGGGAATAACGTTGGTGGCACCATTGGCTATTACTTTTCCAAACGACAATACACTTGGAACAATAGGCTGCCCCATTCTACTTACTATTTGTTGTAATGAAACAATAATTTGGGCTGCAATTACCACGGGATCAACGTTTAAGTGGGGCATGGCTGCATGCCCACCCTTGCCAATTATTTTCACAAAAAGTTCATCGCTACTTGCCATGTACAAACCGCTTTTGAATCCAACTTTGCCCGTTGGAATAAGTGGCATTACATGTTGCCCGTATATAGCAGTTGGCCTAGGATTTTCTAATGCCTTGTCTTTTATCATTAAACTGGCTCCACCAGGAAGTTTTTCTTCTCCTGGTTGGAAAATGAGTTTAATACTTCCTTCAAATTCATCTTTTAGGTGGTAAAGAATTTTAGCTACTCCCAATAAGCTAGAGGTATGCACATCATGACCACAAGCGTGCATAATTCCTTCATTGATAGATTTATAAGGAACATTATTTAACTCTGTAATTGGCAAAGCATCTAAATCTGCTCGCAAAGCAATTGTTTTTTTAGTAGGATTTTTACCCTCAATAATGGCAACCAGACCAGTATTGGCCTTACTTTCAATTTTGGTAATACCTATTTTTTGCAATGTTTCTTGTACAAAAGCAACTGTTTTGTATTCTTCAAATGATAGCTCGGGATGCTTATGCAAATATTGTCTTGTGGCAATATTCTCTGCATGAAATGTTTTTGCTAACTCTTTTATTTTTTTGGATAGTTGTTCTGACATACTTTAAGCCCTAAAAATGATAATAAAAAAAATCAGCATTTAAACATAAATGCTGATTTTTTAATTGTACTCCGGAAGAGATTCGAACTCTCACACCTTTGCAAGCACCACCCCCTCAAGGTGGCGTGTCTACCAATTCCACCACCGAAGTATAATTTAAAAATTTAAGCCGCCTTAGCGCTAGTGTGGTTGTTTTTAGCTGAAAGAACTCTTTTATTACGTTTTTTACCAAAACTACCGTTCTTCATTTTTCCTTTTTTACTTCTTAAATCACCTTTACCCATTTTATTTGTTGTTTTAATTTCGACAAAATTAATAAAATTATTCACCCGACAAAGGACAAATTTAAAAATCAGATTTGGTAAATAACCAGCTAATTGCCGAAGTAGCCATGCCTAAGCCATCTGTAACACTTTCAAACTGTACTACTAGATAGGTGAAAGCACAAGTTAAAACCAGCACAAGTATAAATCTAAGTATATTTCCCATTTTTACTTTCTATAATTTGTTTCAAATATAATTGATTGTAATACTTGCATTATTGCTAGTAATTAACACTTATTTTGATTTGTATTTTTTAATTGGCGCAATAAATGGCTTTAATTGCAAATTATTTACAATAAATGGCAAATGTTTATACAATAGAAAATGAGATACTCTCCATTGCGGTGAACTCACATGGTGCTGAACTAAGTTCTGTTAAGAATAGGGTTAACAATTTTGAGTTCATTTGGCAGGCAGATCCTACGGTTTGGAATAGGCATGCACCTATTTTGTTTCCAATAGTTGGTAAATTGAATCAAGATACAATAAGCATCAACGGCAGTTATTATAACATGAAACAGCATGGTTTTGCCCGCGATTTAGAGTTTGAATTAGTGCAAAAATCTAACAATGAATTGAAGTTTAGATTGGTTTCTAATTCCGAAACCTTTTCACTATTTCCATTTCATTTTGAATTATTTGTTAGCTATCGTTTTGTGTTAAACACCAATACAATTGATATTACCTATGAAGTTAACAACCTCTCTGACTTAACTATGCCTTTTAGTATTGGTGCACACCCTGGTTTTCAGTTGCCTATGCCCAATTTAGAAGAGTATGAAATCAATTTTTTTACCATGGATTCTTTTGAAAAACAGTTGTTGTTAAATGGCCTTTTTAGCGGGATGCAGGAGAAAGTAAATTTGACTGACCATAAACTACATTTGAACAGAGATACCTTTAGTAAAGATGCAATTGTGATAAAAAATATTGCAACTAAGCGCATTGCATTAAAGCATAAGAAATCAGCTTATCAAGTTGAAATGTGTTATGATGATTATACTGATTTCGGTATTTGGAGTAAAACCAACTGTCAGGATTTTGTTTGTTTGGAGCCTTGGCTAGGATATGCTGACAATATTGACTCAAATACATCCATTGAAAATAAAAAAGGTATTATATTATTAAAGCCACAAGGTACTTTCGCCAGCTCTTATCAAATCTCTTTTAGTATATAAATGAGCAATACAAACGATTTATTTTATCAACTAGCCATTAAGCTAGTTCCCAATGTGGGTAATGTTACGGCTAAGTTGCTTATTAGTTATTGTGGGGGAGTAGAGCAAGTTTTTAAACAACCCAAATCAAAACTTTTAAAAATACCTGGAATAGGAGAAGTAACTGCAGATAGTATTATTGGTTTTAAAGATTTTACACTAGTAGAAAAAGAGATACTATTTATAGAAAAACAGGGAGTTATGCCTTTGTTTT
>JANMIV010000510.1:0-2738 GCA_031375995.1 Bacteroidota bacterium | reverse complement strand
ATCATCATCAATTCATCATCGGCTAAAACGTTAAAAATAAGTTTGGCTACATTGAAATTGGCTTTGGTTGTTAAGGTATTGAATTTGCCTTCTCGTGCTCCATTTGGCAGGTAAAATCCACCTGCTTCTCTTACCCTAGTATTGTAATTATCAAAACCAGTAATGGTGCGTTCTATATCGGTTCTTATATGGTCGTAATTGCTTTCGTACAAATGCCAGTTTATTTTACTTTTTTCTTTTAAAGTGGCTTTAGCCATTCTGCAAACCATTACACTTTCACTCAGCAATTGCTTGCTTACAGGTTTTAAGTTGCCTTTGCTCATTTGTATTACTCCCATAGAGTTTTCGCAACTTATAAATTGTTCCTCGCCTTCGGCATTTATATCCTTATCGCTTCTTCCATAAGTAGGCAAAATTAAGGCTTCTTCCCCTGTTATTAAGTGGCTGCGGTTTAGTTTGGTACTAATATGTACAGTTAATTTGCAGTTTTGAAGGGCTTGTGCTGTATATTTTGTATCGGGTGTAGCCGATACAAAATTGCCTCCCATGGCAATGAATACTTTGCCTTTTTCAGCGTGCATTTTTTTGATGGCATCTACCACATCCAAACCATGTTCGTAAGGAGCATTTATATTAAAAACGGTATTTAGTTTATCAATAAATGCTTTAGAAGGTTTTTCATATATACCCATGGTTCTATCGCCTTGCACATTGCTATGTCCGCGTACAGGGCAAGTGCCAGCTCCGGGTTTGCCTATACTGCCTTTTAGCAATAATAGGTTTACTACTTCTTTTATGGAATCTACCGCATTTTTATGTTGCGTAAGTCCCATAGCCCAGCAGGCTATAATTTTGTTTTTGTGCTTAAATACTTCGGCTGTTTTTCTTATTTCGTCTTCCGTTATTCCGCAAGCTTCACTGAGTTCTGCCAATGAAAATTCATCAAATGTTTTTACCAGTTCATCATATCCAGTGGTATTTTCTTTGATAAATTGGAGGTCGAAAATAGTTCCAGGTGCCTTGCTTTCGTCTTCCCACAATACTTTTTCAATGGCTTTTATGAGGGCTAAATCGCTGTTTATTTTTATTTGTAAAAATATATCTGTCAGTTGAGATTTAATACCCAATACACCATTTAATTTTTGTGGATTATTAAACCCAACTAAACCTGTTTCTTTAAGCGGGTTTACTGAAATAATAGTACAGCCATTTTGTTTGGCTTTTTGCAAAGCACTGAGCATACGAGGGTGGTTGGTACCGGGGTTTTGCCCAAGAATAATAATAGCTTCTGCTTCATAAAGATCTTCTAAGGTAACAGAACCTTTGCCTATTCCCACACTTTCATTAAGGGCAACACCACTGCTTTCATGGCACATATTGCTGCAATCGGGTAAATTATTAGTTCCAAATTCGCGTACAAAAAGTTGGTATAAAAAAGCGGCTTCATTGCTGGTTCTGCCCGAAGTATAAAAAATAGCATCGTGAGGACTGGCTAGTTCGTTTAAGTTTTTGGCAATTAAATCAAATGCATGCTCCCAGCTAATGGGTTGGTAATGGGTAGCACCTTTTGGCAAATACATAGGCTCTGCTACACGTCCTTTTTTTCCTATTTTATAGTCATCTAATTGTGATAAGTCTGCAATGGAGTTTTCTGCAAAAAAGTTTCTCCAAAGCGCTTTGGTTGTGGCTTCTTCTGCAATGGCTTTAGCTCCATTTTCACAGTATTCGGCTATTGGTGAGCGCTCATCATCCGGATCAGGCCATGCGCAGCCTGGGCAATCAAATCCATCTTTTTGGTTTAACTTAGCCAATGCCTTTAAACCACGTATAGGCCCCATTTCGCTCAATACATGTTTTAACGAGGAAACAACAGCAGGAATGCCAGCAGCAGTTTCTTTAGGCTCGGTTAATTTTATAGCTAAAAACGTTTCTGGGTTTTCTGGATTAGGAGTATCAGTGTTATTCATTTAATAGCTAAAAGGGTTATGAATGGAATAATTTGATTGCAATAGGAAGTAAATAGGTATGTTTAACAAATAGCGTTCGGGTTAGGGAACATATCGCTTTGGTCTTCGAAAGTATTGTCTAAACAAACAAAGTCTTTTTCTACTAAAATAAACAAAGATTTTTCATGGCCTAAACTCATTTTATTCTCAAAACCCACTTGTTCTGTTGAAGTCCAATTGTGGGCAATAGCTGTGGGTACTTGTACAGTAATTTTTGAACCTTCCATTTTTGCCGAAACTTCTTTTACATCGGCAGATGCCAAAGCGTAAGTAAGTTGTGCATCTATAAACTGAGTATGTTCCTCCAAATATCCCAAAGAGGCAAAATTGTCTACTTCTGTTTGACTAAGTCTTATTCTAATTGAGTTTCCTTTTATCCTTATTTTCATACTTTCTTGATGAGTAATCAATACACTTATTGTGTTATTAGCACAAATCTAGCATTTATCAGGTTTATTGCAATAGGTGCTGTTTTGAATAGGCAATTAAACATCTTTTACATAACAGTTTAATTACAAAGTAATTAGTGCTTGATAGTTCGGTTTTTGGGGTTTGTAAATCAAAAATCTACTAGCTAATGTAATATTAATATACTCATAAACGAATAGTACATTGACATTTAGGAAAAAACAGTAAATTCGCCTTCCTAAAAAAAATGTAAACACTACTTATTATCTATTTTAAAGCAGCATCAGAAGGATTCAATTCGTTTAATTCAGTCATTTTAAAATA
>JANMIV010000508.1:0-3637 GCA_031375995.1 Bacteroidota bacterium | reverse complement strand
ACCAATTGTTGTTAAAAAAGCCAAACAAAAGGCATCAATCTTTACATTGTATAAAGTGCTTATTTCTTCGCAAGATGGAAACTCGTGTACTTTTTATCCGAGTTGTTCCCGTTTTGCCGCCCAATCAATAGCAAAAAAGGGACTCATTGTTGGGGCGTTGGCCTCTTTTGATAGAATAAGTAGATGCAATGGACACAACCATGCATTTTATTTATTCCACTCACCTTCACAAAAACAACTTGATTCAGTAGAGTGAGAGTTTGGTTTCTTTTCTTTCTTTTATTGGCTTATGTAGGTGGCAGTGCCCAAAATATTTTTGATTATGCCCACAGTATTGCATACACCAAACACCTATATAAGCATAAAGACTTTAAACAGGCATTGGCTACTCTAAAGCCATGTGATAGTGCGCAAAACAAGAAAGAAGTACTGGTTTGGAGAGTAAAATGCTATTTGCAATTAAAACACTATGATAGTGCCATGCTTTTATTGGAAAATCCAACATTTATCGGCAAACAAGATGATGGGATTTACCAATTTTTGTATTTAAAAACCAAATTGCTTAAAAAGGACTTTAACAGCACTTATTTGCAGTATCTGGATACATCCAACTTATTGATAGCAGAATTATTATGCTATATTCAGTTTTATACCCAAACTTATGATAGTACCATTTCTTATGTTAAAAATACGGTAAGCAATCCCTCTTTAAGGCAATATATGATGGATTTATTGGAAAAATCTAAATATAGCTATGCTTATAAAAAACCTTGGCTAGCAGCTTCTTTATCTATAATTCCTGGCTTAGGGCAAATTTACACCAAGCAATATGCTGATAGTTATTTAGGCGTATTGCCCTTTTATTTGCATGGTTCAATAGCTTATTTATCCTTCTCTCAGGCTGGAGTACAAAGTATTTTCGGGTGGGTAAATATGGCATTGGCTTCTGGCTTTTATGTAGGAAATATATATGGGGCTGGGCAATCAGCCAAACGCATCAATCAAATAAATCATAAAAAAACAGTCCACGAAATTGAGGAACGTATTGCTAGTTTGGAGTTTTAGTTTACTGGCCTTTTTTGCAAATGCGCAAAGCGTAGAAGAGACGGCAATGAAAGCGGATTCGCTTCTTAAATATGAAAGGTATTTGGAGGCTGATGTGCTTTATGATAGAATATGCTTTTTTGCGGATACAACCCAGTTGTTAAATAGCCTTGACAATGCGGCTATTTGCAAAGCCGCTTTGGGTAAATGGAATGATGCATCAGCATATTATGGCCTTTTAAGTAAGCTTATTGTATCGGATAGTGCGTATTATGAAACAATACTCAAACAAGCTCTTTGCTTGGTATTGGATAAACAGTTTGGCAATGCAGAAAGGTTACTGAAAGAAATACAGTTAATGGAAACAAGGAGTTATTTCAAACAAAAATCTTACTTTTTAAGTGGGGTTATTGCCTCACAACAATTTAACTACTCTTACGCAAAAACGTGTTTTGATAGTGCCGTTGCTTTACTTGGTGCTAAAGACAGTACTTTTATATACACACAATTAATGAGTGAAATGAGCAAAATGAATAGCAGTGCCAATCGTTCCGCCATTTATAGTGCTATTGTACCAGGTTTAGGGCAACTAACACAAGGCGAATTTAAAAGCGGAATAAATTCCTTTATTCTAAATGCTGGTTTAATTAGTGCTTTTGTTTATACAGGTATTCAATACCACTTTTTTACTTCCTTTTTATTTTATTCTGCATACCTACCAAGGTTTTACTTAGGTGGCATAAGCAATACCAAAAATATAGCCCGCAATAGAAAAATAGCCCAACAACAACAATATTTGAATAGCTATTTAAGCGTATATTTAACCCATTAAGAAAAAAGTGGAGAGGCAATTTTTACAGAGCCATTTGATAAAATGGCTTGCCCGACTCAGAGATTATTTATTTACTACTTTTCCAGTCTTAAAAAAAGTAATCCATTTTTCCTTCATGTCTGCTGGAACTGTTGCTTGTTTAACCGCACGAAAGTTAGTATAAAGTGCTGACTTGCCTTGAACAATGTACCAAAGTTGAGATTCTGGTGTCTTATCATTTTTAAAGTTAGGTGCTTCAATGGTAAAAATTATCCAAGGATATGTCACTGATTCGTCTTTTTCGATAAATGTTAACTTTGCTTTTGGGGAATTTAATTTTGCTTGGTTGTACATCATATTCATTGCTTTGTCCATGGGAATATTTTTTGCACCTTTAATTGACATCATGCTTCCAAATTCAGTCCAATTTTCAAGGGTTTCATTTGAATGAATTAATTCAATCATAGCCATTTGTTCATTTTCTTGGCTATTGCCAACTTTCCAGTTTTCTTTTTCAGGCCAGTCAAGCATTAAAGATTCTCCTTCTTGTTGCTCATTCCCACAGAATTGAGATAAATATTTATCTGCTTGTTTGTCCCCAATTTGTTTGGCTTGATTGAAATCATCACAAGCACCGTTTTTATTTCCAGTTTGTGCCCGTATTTGACCACGAAGTGTCAATACATTTGGTGTTGTTGGATCAAGTTCAATTGTTTTGTCAAGGTCAGGCAAAGCTTCAACATATTTTTCTTGACTTACAAATACGGATGCTCTGCTATAATAGGCTTTTACATATTTTACATCAAGCTTAATTGTTTTGCTAAAATCTGCCATGGCAGATTTGAAATCTTTTAAAGCAAGCTCACAAGTACCACGATTATAATAAGCGTCTTTATTTGTTTTGTCTTCTTTTATTGCTTTGTCGTAGTCTTTTATTGCTCCTTTAAAATCTTGCTGTTTATGTTTGGCAATTCCGTTTTGTAAATGCTCTTGAGATGTTTGTCCGTAAGCAGCCAATGAGCAAATAATGGCAATTGTAGTTAAGGTTTTTTTCATTGTTGGTCTATAGTTATTTTGTTATTGGTTCTAAATGAAGTGGTCTAAAAACTATTCAAAACTACCACTTTACATGGACACTTATTCAAGAAAATTTGAGGTATTCTATTCTCAAGGCGTTTATTTTGAGTTTTTCACAACCTTATGTTCCCACGCCTGGCACAGTATGGGATTTCGGCTACCACAAAACTGTCTTTGGAACACGAAACCCCGCCTTTTGGGTAGGTGCTGTTATAGGCTGTTCTTCTTCTCATTTAATTACTTCTCCATTTTCGTCATAATCCCAACCTCTATCCGGAAAGCCATGTTCATCATAGGTTTGATAATGTCCGTAATTTTTGTCATTTAAAGAGTACATAATTGAAGAGATAGCTCCATTGTCGTGGTAATAAATTACCGTTCGAAATTTTCTATTGGGGTCAATCGTTTCTTCCATGTGAATTCTTCCGAATCGTGAATACTCTCTTGAAATTACTGCCAGGCCATATGAGTCAAAGACTATTTCGTATTGGGGTTGAATTTTGTTGCTGGTAAAGTAAATTGAATCCTCTTGGGTTTTAAATCGGTCAACAAACCAATCTTTATTTTCTGTTGAATCAAAATAAAGTCTCGATACATTGCAAGGTTGCCCTTTTAAGTAATAGTCTTCGTCATAAATTTGTCCTGAAGAGTAAAACCATTCAGATTTTCCATCCAACGTGTCATTTGTATAATGTTGCTTACAAA
>JANMIV010000506.1:0-1278 GCA_031375995.1 Bacteroidota bacterium | reverse complement strand
TGAAATAAGCAGGCGTATAGAAATAATCGATAATTTTTTTGTCGTTGTAAAAATAACATAAGTAACTGACTAAAAGGAAGTTACGTTGTTATTTTTACAACGACTTCCTTTAAAAAAATTGCGGTTATTTTAGCCCAACTGCTTAATAGCTATTTAAACTATTTTATTCAACTCGTTTTTATGATGAATGTAGCAGCAGCTAAGGCGCATCTTGCCCAAAAAGGTTTTTTAGACCTCGAAATAGATCCTACCATGGATTTGGTAGCGGAGATAAATAAGCTCAAAAAAGAGAAAAATGCAATTATTTTAGCGCATTATTATCAAGAAAGCGAAATTCAAGATATTGCAGATTATATTGGCGATAGTTTGGGACTTTCTCAAAAAGCAGCAGAAACAGATGCCGATATGATTGTTTTTGCAGGTGTACATTTTATGGCTGAAACAGCAAAAATGCTTTCGCCGAATAAAAAAGTGGTGTTACCTGACCTGAAAGCGGGTTGTTCTTTGGCAGATTCTTGTCCGCCTCACTTGTTCCGAAAATTTAAAGAAAAACATCCCAATCATGTTGTCGTAAGCTACATTAATTGTACGGCAGAGCTAAAAACATTGACCGATATTTGCTGTACTTCTACGAATGCTGTCCAAATTATTGAGAGTATTCCTGCGGATAGAGAAATTATTTTTGCACCAGATAAAAATCTTGGTGCTTATCTGATAAAAAAGACAGGACGTGATATGATACTTTGGAACGGTGCGTGTATGGTGCATGAGATTTTTTCGCAAGAAAAAATTACCAAATTACGAGAGCGTCACCCAAATGCGAAGTTTATTGCGCATCCTGAGTGCGAGGCAAAACTGTTGGAACACGCTGATTATATAGGTTCTACGACTGGTTTGCTCAAATATACCATAAATAACGAAGCCACAGAGTTTATAGTAGCGACCGAAGCTGGTATTTTGCACCAAATGCAAAAAGCATCGCCACACAAAACATTTATTCCTGCACCGCCGACCAATAATTGCGCTTGCAATGAGTGTCCGCACATGAGGCTCAATACGATGGAAAAATTATATTTGGCAATGAGATACGAGTTACCAGAAGTTACGCTACCCGAATGGGTTATTGCGGAAGGGCGACCTTCGATTGATAGGATGATGGAAGTGTCTGTAAAGGCAGGGCTTTTGGGTTAGTTTTCAAACATAAGTATTCAGGCTAATTTAGCTTATGTGATTTTTTTAAGTCGATTGTGAAAAAAACAATAAATAACTTCCTTATAG
>JANMIV010000485.1:0-10689 GCA_031375995.1 Bacteroidota bacterium | reverse complement strand
AACTTAGCAAACATAATACCAAAGATTCTACTCCATAAGCAAGTATTTGTTTGCTTAAAAAGTGAGTCTTTAACCGCATAGGTGTTATACATACCAACCCTCAAACATATAAATAATTGAATTAAATGCAAAATTAATGTCATGTCCTGTTTTATTACTATCCATTGGGCTTGTTAATTACTTAGTAATATGCCGATTATAGCAATGGTGTTCAGGTGCACTGTCATTAATGCATTATAACTACTTATAGTAGTACTGCAAATTGTCAATTTGAGTTAACAATTTGATGCTTTGCAATCTTAAATACTTAAATATATTTGTGCCCTATTCACCAACTAATTAGTTTTCAAATACCATGTAAGTAAACCATTGAATGTTGCAGTTTGGCAATAAATAATTGCAATTATAAATGGCCTTTTAAACCTTTGCTTACTTATTGTATCTGAAGTACCAAATTTGTTTAACCTTTAATCATTTAAAACCATGAAAATTATTTTTAGAAGCACATTGTTATTGTTTTTAGTAAGTGTAAGTTTATTATCGTTTGCACAGAGAAACGGAGAAAAAAGAGCTGATTTTTTCGTAAGCAAATTGACAGAAAAGTTAGCCTTGAGCGCTGATCAACAAAGTAAGGCAAAAGTTATTTTTGTAAATCATTTTGAGAAAATAAAAGCACTAAGAGTAAGTTTGAAAACGGCTACAGAAGAGCAGAAAAAAGCGGCTTTGAAAGAGCAATGGCAAAAAACAGATGCTGAATTGCTAGCTACCCTAACTGATGCACAAAAAACAAAGTATGCAGAGGCAAAAAAAGAAATGCGCAAAAACTTAAAGGGCAGAAAAGATGGAAAAGGCAAGAAAGCACCTGAGGGAGTTTCGGATGCCTTGGATGATGATGCTTTCTAAGTAAATAAATGTAAATTATTCCATAAAAGCTGTTCCCTTTGGGACAGCTTTTATTTTTTGCGTTCTTTCAGAAAAATTTCTGCCATCATGCACCGCGCACTGCCGCCTCCATTGCTTTCAATAGTATGCAATGAAGAGTGTATTATATGGCAATGGGTTTCAATGAGTTGAATTTGTTGTGGCGTAAAGGCTTGGTAGGCTTCCTCACTCATTACTAGGTTTTTTGCGTTGTTGCTCCCCAATACCTCCAACACATTTCCAGCAAAATGATTCAATTGATCCATTGTAATTTCAATGACTTGTTTCTTGGTACTTGCCAAAATGGCTTGCCTTTCAGCCTCACTGGCTATGCATGCTAGGCAAATAATTAAAAAGTCGGTAGTTACACTCATTACCACATTGGTATGGTAAATGGGTATTCCTGTTTCGTTTACAGCATTAAAGGAAACCAATTGATAGGCAAAATCAGTGCAAAATTGTTTTAAAAGATCAATATCCGTTCTAGGGGAAATACAGGCATAACAAATTTTATGGGTTCTATCCAGTACCATGCTGCCCGTGCCTTCCAAGAATTTGTTTTCACTTTCTGCAGCAGTATAGTCCATCATTTCTTCCAGCAAAAAGTCTTTACTAATTAGCTCTAAAATATCTGCTCTCCTCTCTGTTCTCCTGTTTTCAGCATGCATTGGGTAAATGCCTACCCAGTTATTTTCATGAAAACTAATCCAATTATTGGGGAAAATGGAATCGGGAGTATGTGGCTCCAAAGTATCATCAACTACATGCACCTGAATGCCACAATTGGTAAGTTTACTAAGCATTTGGTTAAATTCCGCTAGGGCATCTGTTTGTGTATTGGTATGGCTAATGCCCTCTTTTTGAAACGAATTGCTGGTGGCCGTTTGCGCATTATAAGTAAATGCTACTGGCCTTATCATTAAAATATGTTTTGTTGATTGCATACGCATTCAAATAAAATATAAAATGCTAACATTTACATACTTTTTTATCTCTTTAATTTCATTATTTTGCCGCTCATTTTTACCATAGCGTGTTTATATATAAGTCATTTGCAATATTTGTTTTTTTTCTGCTAACCCAAATATTGTTTGCTCAGAAAAGCAATTTAGCCACCTATGAGCCAGATGAAATGCTGGGCGACTTATCATACTTGCATAATAGCTTACAAGCAAACCACCCTGGTTTTTACCGCTACACCAATGAAAAGGAATGGAGCAGTATTTATGAAAGTACTAAGAAGCGCTTAGAAAAACCATTGGGCGAAATAGCTTTTAGAATGGTTTTGCGCGAATACGTAGCCAATGTGCAATGCGGGCATACGCAAGTATTTCCGAGCGCACAAAGCCAAAAAGCGTATGCAAAATCAAAGCATTTTGTTCCTCCATTTAAAGTAGTTTTTGCCAATAACGGCATGTATGTAACCCAAAATGAAAGCAATGACACTAATTTAGTACGTGGAACACAAATACTGAGTGTAAATGCGCATGAGGCGGGGGAAATAGTAAGTAAAATACGAATTGTACAAAGTGCAGATGCCAACCTAGCAAGTATGAAAAACTATTATGGAGCAGCACAGTTTCAGGCTTTTTATACCGCATTTTATGGAGAAGATTCCATTTATAAATTGAAGGTGCTTACTTTAAAAGGTGATACACAAGAATTGGTGCTAAAGCAAGACAAAGAAAATAGTGCCAAAAAGAAAGTAAGTAAAGCCAAAGTTACATTTAAAAATATCAATCAGAAATTAGGCACTTTTACCCTTTATGGTGGAGATACACAAGCAGCTGTAATTGCCATTAAAGGCTTTCAGTTAAACAATGCGGATAGGTTTTTTGAGAAGGCTTTTGAACAAATAAATAACCAAGATGTAAAGTACTTAGTAATAGATTTGCGAGGCAATGGAGGAGGCAGTATTATGCAGGCGGTGGAATTGCTGAAATACCTTAGCAAAGATACCTTCAGCTTTAGTTTTGTAAGAGGTAAACAAGGACTTACCTATAGAAAATATGCCAAAGAAGTAATTACCTACTACATTACCCGTTTCTCATTGGGTTTAATTAGCCAAAAAACAGAAATGGAGCATGGTTTTAACTACGGATTTAACGTAAACAAAAAGGAGCTAATAAAGGATTTGCATTTTGATGGAGCTATATTCTGTTTGGTGGATAACGGTTCCTTTAGTGCAGCTAGTTTCAGTGCAGCTTATTTAAAGCACAAAGCCAATGCCACTATTATAGGGCAAGAAACTGCTGGAACAGAATCAGGCTGTTATGCCGTAAATACACCTATTTTAGAATTACCTAGTACCCGTAATTTTGTGCGCATACCCCATTATCAGTTTAAGCACCAATTACCCGTAGCTGATTTAAGTAAAGGAGTATTGCCCAATATTACAACCATAAATAATGCCCAAACAATTAATTCGGCAAATGATGAAGAATTAGATTTAATTTGGAAACTGATATTTGAAAAAAACTGATAAATGAATACAATACATGAAAAAATGTTTTTACACCATGGCACTATTTGCTTTGGCATTGCAGGCATGCGATAATGATGAAATAAGCAGAGATGCGGCCTCTGAAAGTGTTTGGAAACACGAAGAAAAAGCTAAAAAAGATACCTCTTTACACTATAGTGGAATGAGCTACAAGGAAATGAAACTAGAGGTAAAAGACGATACCACGGTTGATTTTAAGAAAGTAAATATACAAAGGGTATTTAAGCATAAATTTTCTAATGATGCCAGTAAGGATGAATTTAGAGTAAAAGTAATTGGTGATAAAATATACAACTCCAATATAGATTTTACTATAAAAAATGAAGCAGGAGAGGAAATTTACCACGACTATTTTTCTGCCAATAATGTATTGGAAAATGCTTTTGATGGCGGTGGGCAATATGCTACTGATATACAAAAGGATGAGTATTTGCGCAAATGGGTATTTGAATTTTTAAATGCCAATAGGTTCAATACACCAGCTATACATAAAGAAAGAGAATATTTTTCGGAGCATAGTGATAAGGCAATATGGGATGATATTCTAGCAGACCAAACAGCTATCGCATTTGTGTTTAGCAAACAAAAAGGCAGTCAAACAGAAATAGCTTTTGATAAAAAAGCCAATAAAGTAGTTAAGTTTTACGAATATTAAATAAACACCAAGTAACATGAATCATTGGCTGGTAAAATCAGAGCCCTTTAAATACAGTTGGGAGCAGTTTGAAAAAGACGGAAAAACCTTTTGGGACGGTGTGCGTAATTACCAAGCACGCAACAACCTGCGCAATATGAAAAAAGGCGATTTGGTGTTTTGGTACCATAGCAATGAGGGCAAAGAAATAGTGGGTATTGCCAAAGTAGCAAAAGAGTATTACCAAGACCCTACCACCGAAGATAAGAACTGGGTAGTGGTAGATTTAGTGCCCTTTAAAAAACTTAAAAAAACAGTTACACTAGAGCAAATAAAAGCGGACGAAAAATTGCAAAATATTGGTTTAGTGAGGCAAGGGCGTTTGTCGGTAATGGAAATAAAAAAAGAAGAGTTTGATTATATTTTACTGCTAGCAAAATAAAAATAGGTATGAAAAAGATAAAAGTATTGGTGTTGATGACTTTGGTTTTTACCGTAACAGTAAAAGCACAATTTAGTTACAGTACAATTAACAACAAAACAGCCTTAGGCGAAGTGGTTAATTTTTCGGAAAAAGGTGTGGAGTATGATGCCAGTTTAATGCTGATAAAGGCAGCTCACCCAAGCCCTGCAACGCCATTTAAATTGGATAAAGCCATGCTTGATGCCAAACATTTGCAATCTTTAAACAATACCAATACCCCAAAAAGCCTGGGCAAGGCAGATGTACCACAACCCATTCCATTGAGAAGTTTTAGAGGCAATGCAGTTACACAAAGTACACCCAACGACAATGATATAGCCATAAGCAATGCAGGTATAATTTTAAGTGCAGTCAATACCAATATCAATATTTTGAACGATACTGGACGATCAATTGCTTCTAAAACCTTACAATCGCTTCCTAAAAATATAAGTAACCTAAACAGAACTTACGACCCACGGGTATTATACGACCCTGAAATGGATAGATTTATTTTGGTTTTTATGCAAGGGAGTACCAGTAGAGATACTCGAATTATTGTAGGCTTTAGCCAAAGCAACGACCCCAACTTGCTATGGAATTTTTATACCATTCCAGGTAATATATTTGGTGATAGCAGTTGGAGCGATTATCCAATTATTTCTATTAGCAATAATGAGTTGTTTTTAACTGTAAACAGACTCAAAGACAATACCTATTGGAAAAACGGGTTTATAGAAAGTTTTATCTGGCAAATGGATAAAGACAATGGTTACAAAGGCGATACATTAAACCAAAAAGTATATTACAATATAAAATACAACGATAAGCCCATTTGGAGCATTTGCCCAGCAAAAGGTGGAGCCAAAAGCTATGGCCCCAATATGTTTTTCTTTTCCGTAAGACCCGATCAATTGTGGAACGATACCGTGTTTGTGCATGAGGTAACCAATACCATTAAATCTGGCAAAGCTGCACTTAAACTGACCGTTTTAAAAGCAGATAAGCATTATGGATTGCAACCAAACGCTTTCCAACCCAATGGGAAAAAATTGCAAACCAACGATGCAAGAATACTCAGTGCAATGGCAGAAAATGGTATATTTTATTTGGTAGGCAATTGTGTAAACAATATATACAACAGTGCAGGTTTTTATCTCATTACCATCGAAGATTTTTTTACCAATAAACCAGTAAGAACCAAGCTAAAAGTAATAAGCTCAGATACCATGGATTATGGCTATCCAAGCATAGCTTACTGTGGTGGTGGTTATGGCGATAATAGTGCCATGATTACCTGTAGTCATGTATCGCCTAGGTCTTTTGCAGGCACCAGTTTGGTGTATGTTGATAGAGATTTGAATCCTTCGGTACCACTTATTATAAAACCAGGAGAGAGTAATTTATTGCTAATAGGCGATTCAGTAGAGCGTTGGGGCGATTACACAGGCATACAACTTAAATACAACGAAAAGGGCAAAGTAATATTCAATGGCAGTTACATGGTAAACAACGACAATAAAACGTGGATTGGCATAGCTAAAAATCCGGATACCAAGTTGAATACCCCAGAAAAGGAATTGCCTACTGGATCTAATTTTGCCGTATATCCTGTTCCTACCAAAGAATTGATGCATATAGACTTTAGTATGGCAGAAAAGAAACTAGTACATTTTGTACTGGTAGATATGCAAGGCAAAGAAACCACGCTTTTAATTGACAATGCCAAAGCGGGCATCAACAGATTTACATTCAATACCAGCGACCTAGCTAAGGGAATCTATCAATTGCTGGTAAAAAATGGAGAAACGGCTATATACACCCAAAAAATTGTAGTCGCACATTAATACAAACAGACCAATTTTTGGGGTAGTAATTTTTAGTAACTTAATCGTTGTTTTCTAGCACCATATCGTACCTATGCAAACCCAGTGTATAATAGTCTTTTGTTATTTTGGTAGTTTTAAACCCAAATTTTTCAAAGAACTGGAAAGTATGCTGTACCGTATCAATAAAAACAGATGCTTTAGGGTGATGCAGTTTAATTTGTGCCAACCTAAATGAAAGCAGTTTTTCGCCAAAATGATTTTTATGAAATGCTTGGTGTATGAGTCCCCAAGCCAATGTAATAACCTGTGTGTGGTCTTTGTCGCCAAAGCCACCGCAACCAATTACCTCCCCATTTAAAACCACCACATAGTAGAAGGTTGATTGTTTTACATTCATGCTGCTATCCTGATCTTGATAGCGTTCTAAGAAAGACTCAAAATCGTTTACTTCCTCTTCCGTAAAATAGCGTGGAATATTGCTTTTAAAGGCCAGCAAACAGGCTTCTTTGTCTGCTTTTTCATAGGGTCTTATGCTTATTTCTTTGTTGTTTAGTGCTTCCATTTGTTGTGCTATTTTTAGTAAATATATACTTACCTAAAAATGAATTGTTACTATTAGTTGGTTTAATAAAATTCCAATTGGTTTGCTGAAGAATTCAGTATTTCTTCTTAGCAAGATGCGAAATTTTGCTGCAAATAAATAACAATTAATTCAGGGAACAAGTGTTTTTACGCTATGAAAAAAACAGGTGTTTTCACGCTATGAGGTGCAAAAGAAATTATTTTGGTTTGTAGGGCAATTTTTAAATAAACCAATGAAACAGTATTTTTATTCACCTAACGAAAATATCAATTTGACTTTACAATTTAGTAAAACAATACTTTTTACTTCGTAATTAAAATTTCTTTTTTTCTAACCAATAAATACAAAAAAAATCATGACTTACACACCAGGAACTTATTCCACCACACAGCAAGTGTATGCTTTAAACCAAACTATTAATGTGGCTTTTGGCGTAACCGAATTTAACACGCTTAATGCCTTACAAGGTTTTGTAAACACTGTAATTACTGACACCCTGAACGATGCCACTACCCAACAGTATATGGGCAACGATTGGGAAATACTTTGGGGACCAGTGGTATTTTCTAACAACCCTGGTGCCAACTCAGTTGTTGCAGATAATACCATGGCTTTGTTTTACAGCCCTAACCAAAATATGTATGTAATAGCTATTGCCGGTACTAATATTGACTCGGCTTATGGTTGGCTGCAGCAAGACTTTAACGTAACGCAAACGCTTTCTTGGTCATCAGTTATGGGTAGTGGATTTAACATACCATCGGCTTACAGCGGTGCGGCTATTTCGGAGGGCAGTAATTTAGGTTTGCAGGCATTGTTGGGCATGCAATCAGGGGCAAATAGTTTAATAACTGCTTTAACCAATTCGTTAAATGCCATGCCTAGTGGTTCCAAAGCACAATTATATGTTACTGGACATAGTTTAGGAGGTGCATTGAGCCCTGTAATGGCACTTTATTTGCACGATTTACAACAACAAAGTAATAACTGGAATACCAAAGGCTATATTACCCAAATACATGCCATGCCTAGTGCTGGTCCTACACCAGGCGAAGTAAACTTTGCGGCATATTATAGCTACTTATGCGGTCAAACACCGGCAGCTAACCAAGCCAGTATTTCCTATACCAGTGTTTACAATACACTTGATGTAGTGCCACACGCTTGGCAAAAAGAAGACATTATACAAATACCTACTATTTATGAAGGAAGTGGGCAAATTCAACCACCACTTTTAGCCAATCCGAAAGAAACAATAATGGGTTCATTGGCGGTAGGATTATTTTTAAGAGGTTGCAATACATATACCCCATTTTTTGGCAAAAAAATTCCTAAAAATACTTATACCCAAGTTTCAGCAAGTCCTGCCGTGCGCAGTTCATATACTGGCATATTTAATACTGCTATAGATACCACAATTACGAGTAAAACAACAGGATTATCATTGATTCTTCCAAGTGGTTTAGGTGATTATGCTACTTATTTTGTAAACTTTGTTCGCTTTTTAGCACAAGTTGGTTGGCAGCATACTGTTGCTTACTCAGGTTCAAAAGATGCCACTACGGGTGTTGTTACCAATGGTTTTTTAAAAGTAGTAGAAGTAGTTGTTGTAGAGCAAGGATATAAAAAGAGCAATTTGCCTTCGCAACAAACCGAAGAGCAATTGCACGAAGCTGCATTGAGCCGTGTGGTAGGTATAGACTTGCAAAGCTTAGATGAAAACGGAATAAGCGAAGAAGCTGCACAAGCAGAAGCGTAGTGAATAGCAATATCTAACAAAAAAGCTGCCTCCAAAGTAATTTGGAGGCAGCTATTTTGTTACCAATGCATAATTGCTTTGGACTAGTGGCATCAACCAAGAGCAATAGTGCATCTGCAATCAAAGCAGCGCCCAGTAGAGACAAAACATCGGAGCGAAATATTGGTAGGGAATAAATAGGTTTGATGTAAATAGCGTTTATTTATATATTTTTGAGTGGAAATAACTATTTGAATACCGCATTAATTATGGAAGAAAATAAGGAGAAATTTACTAAGCAACAAAAGTATAAATTGTGTTATGCTGTTATTGTGGCAATGATTTTAAATTATCTATTATCTCCTATTACAGGGGTAAATAGTGCTGAACACTTAGACGGGACAATTGCAAGCCCCAACGAGATTATGCAAGCATTTATTTCAACATTACTTTTTGGAATCCCTGTTTTGGGATTGATTATTGGGGCATTACTAAGCTTTATTCCATTTAAAAATATGAAGTATAAGGATAAGTATATTTACTTTTCCCTGCTTTCCGTTTTAGGAATAAATGTTATGATGATACTCGCTTATATTAGAAATTTAATTTATAGCTAGGGTTGATGTGCCTGTTTTGCTATACTACTCGCAAAACTAATCTTTGCCCATGGTCTGAGTTTTCACCCACCATTCAAATAAGGCATATTCATAGTGCTTATATTGGTTCATATACAAGCAAAACACCCCATTTGCGTCCCTTATCCACACAGTGCCCTAAATTTACATTTGACCAAATAAGGCTAAATGCTATATTTGAGGCCAAAATTTAAATAAGGTGGTTGCTAAAACTGCCTGAAAATCAATAAAAAATGAAGCAAACAACCATCAAAAGTGCGGTAAGTTTAAGTGGAGTAGGGTTGCATACTGGTCAAGAAGTTACCATGACCTTTAATCCGGCACCAGAAAACCACGGTATTAAATTCCAAAGGGTTGACTTACCCCATAAACCCATTATAGATGCCGATGTGGACAATGTAACCGATTTGAGCCGTGGTACTACCTTGGAGCAAAACGGAGGCAAAGTAAATACCGTGGAGCACGTAATGGCTTCCCTAGCAGGTTTGGAAATAGACAATTGCTTGGTGCATATTGATGCAGATGAAACCCCCATAATGGATGGTAGCTCGCAGTACTTTATAAAAGCACTGAAAGAGGTAGGCATATTGGAGCAAAAAGCAGAACGCGAATACTTTACCCTACCTTCCAATATATATTATACCGAAGAAGATAGGCAAGTAGAAATGATTGCCATGCCTTTGGATGATTACCGCCTTACCGTAATGGTAGATTACAATTCGCCCGTTTTGGGCAGTCAACATGCTTCCATTACCAGTTTAAAAGAGTTTGAATCGGAAATTTCATCATGCAGAACTTTTTGCTTTTTGCACGAGTTAGAAATGCTGTACAACAGCAATCTAATACGTGGTGGCGATTTAAATAATGCCATCGTAATAGTAGATAGAGTAATACAGGATGACGAGTTGGAACATTTGGCTAAAATGTTCAATAAGCCAAAAGTAGAAGTAAAAAAAGAAGGCATACTCAACAACGTAGATTTGCGTTTTTACAATGAGCCTGCCCGCCACAAACTACTCGATTTGGTGGGCGATTTGGCTTTAATTGGTACACCCATTAAAGCACAAATAATGGCAGCCCGCCCGGGCCATGCCGCCAATATAGCTTTTGGAAAAAAAATAAAAGCATTAATTAAAAAAACACGCAGCCAAGTAAACGTACCCAAATACGACCCCAACAAAACCCCCTTGTACAATATACAGGATATAGCCCGTATGCTACCACACAGGAGTCCTTTTTTATTGGTTGATAAAATATTGGAAATGGGAAAAAGCCATTTGACAGCGGTAAAGAATGTAACCTTCAATGAGCCATTTTTTCCGGGTCATTTTCCCGGCAATCCAGTTATGCCAGGGGTTTTAATTATTGAAGCCATGGCGCAAG